>JACCSH010000044.1 GCA_013813125.1 Nocardioidaceae bacterium
TGGCGGAACATGCCAGGGCCACTCATGCCCATGCCCCGGGAGGCCTCGACAATGTCTCGGTCCACCTCTCGCATGCCGACATAGGCGTTCGTGATGAGAGGCGGCAGCGCAAAGAGGACCAGCGCGATCAAGGTGGCAAGTCCTGCCCGACCGTACGGGCCGAACTCCTCAGAGCCCACCGGGTCGCTAAGGGCGAGCACGAGGAGCACAGCGAATACTGGGACAGCCCGCCCCACATTCGAGATGTTGATCGCTAGGAAGCCGCCCCGGCCGGTGTGGCCCGCCCACAGCGCCAGTGGCAGCCCCACGAGAACTGCAACGGCTAGCGCAGTGACCGTGAGGAGAAGCTGCTGGATCAAGCAGACACCGATGCCCTGGTTGCCTGACCAGTTAGCCCCGTCGAAGAGGTAGCTGAGCGCCTCACCAAGGATCGTCATACCCGGGCTCCGGTCCTCGTCCAAGGCGTGAGCAGGCGTTGGAGGATCACGAGGAGAATGTCGAGCACAATCGCCAAGAGCACGCACAACACGCTGGCTGCCAGGATTTGTGCCTTGAACTGGTTTCCGACAGCCTGCAGCAGCAAGTTGCCGAGGCCGCCGTACGACACGATCGAACCTACGGTGACCAGCGCGACCGTGGACACTGTCGCAACCCGCAGACCTGCCATGATCACGGGCAAGGCAAGTGGAAGCTCGATGGTGAACAGGAGCCGGGTCTGCCCATACCCGTTTCCCACCGCCGACTCACGGACGTCCTCGGAAACCCCTCTCAGTCCGACCAGCAAACTGCGCACCAGGATCGTCAGCGAGTACAGAGCCAGTCCGATGATCACCGTCGTGGCGCTGAGACCGGTCGCAGGAAGCAACAGCGAGAACAGCGCCAGCGAGGGGATCGTGTAGATGATGGTGGTGCCGCCGACGACGAGTGTCTCCAGGCGGCCGAAACGCCGGGCCAACAAGGCAAGCGGGAAGGCGATCAGCAGTCCAAGCGCCACCGACGCGACCGTGATCCACACATGTTGCTTGAGGGCGCCGGTCAGCAACTCCTGCCGGTCCGACCAATAGAACGGACACCACCAGGAGTTGTCGATATAGCACTGCGGCGTCTCTGCCGCTTGCGGCGCCGAGGCCGGCAGTAGGGTCACCCTATGGACGGTAGCGAAGATCTGATGATTCGGCTGCACGGTGTCGGCAAGACCTATCCCGGTGGCAATGTCGCCGTGCAAGAACTCGACCTGGACGTGCCGCGGGGCTCCCTCGTTACACTGGTCGGACCATCGGGTTGTGGCAAGTCCACCACACTCAAGATGATCAACCGACTGATCGAACCGACAACCGGGCGCATCGAGCTGGACGGGGAGGACGTCACCGAGATCGACGCGGTGCAACTGCGTCGGCGAATCGGCTACGTCATCCAGCAGATTGGCCTTTTCCCCCATCAAACCATCCGCTCCAACGTGGCGACCGTTCCGAAGCTCTCGGGCTGGGACAAGAAGCGCACCAGCACGCGAGTCGACGAGTTGCTCGCCACGATGGGACTCGACCCCGCCGAATTCGGCGACCGTTACCCCCATCAGCTGTCGGGAGGCCAGCGCCAGCGGGTGGGTGTTGCCCGGGCCTTGGCGGCCGACCCTGAAGTGCTCTTGATGGATGAGCCCTTCGGTGCCGTCGACCCAGTTGTTCGTGGGCGGCTGCAAGACCAGTTCCTCGCCGTTCAGGACAACCTGGCAAAGACGGTTGTGCTCGTTACACACGACATCGAGGAGGCTGTGCGTCTCGGTGACCGGGTTGCAGTCTTCGAGCCGGGGGGCAGGTTGGCCCAGTACGACACACCCTCGCGAGTGCTGGGAGCACCTGCCGACGAGTTCGTGGCAGAGTTCGTCGGTGCCGATCGGGGGCTGAGGCGCCTGGCCGTGACGCCCATCGACTCGAGTGACCTCGAACATCCTCCGGTTCTCCACGCCCACGACACGTTGGCCGGAGCTCGGGCACAGCTCGAGGGGGCCAGCGCACGATGGGCGGTCGTCGTCGACGACCAGGACAACCTGGCGGGCTGGATCGGCACCGACGAGTGTCAGGGAAGCGGCACCGTCATCGACATCTCTGAGCGGATGGACGCCTGGGTTGCCTCCGACGCCTCCCTGAAGGACGCATTGTCGACGATGCTGCAGTGGGACGCCGGTTGGGTGGCCGTGCTGGAGGGCGACAAGTTCCTCGGAGTCCTGACTCCCACCACCCTTCACGAAGCCCTGCGCCGATCGGTCAGCGCTGAGGAGGAGGGCGTCCCGCACGAGGAGGTCAGTGTCTCCTCCAGCGGCCCGCTCCGCTAATGACGGTGCGGACTCAAGCCCCCTGAACAGCTTCGCCCTCGCCAGTCGCATCAGGCCGCCGGAGTGGCGCGGCCGTGGCCCTTCTCGCTCTCGCCAGCGGGGGAGGTAGCCCGGCGGCTTGTGCGCTGCGACCCGGCGTCCCGAGGACCGTGACGGTGGCCGCGGCGCGTCGAGTCGGCCGGGCCCGCTGGCCTGCGTGACCAGCCAGGACGGCGCACGGGTGCTCTCGGCCAGCGGCCAGTGCACAAAGCCGCTCTCCTGAGCACGGTGCGTACGACGAGCACGAATCCCCTACAACCGTTCACATGAACCACAACCAGGCCAACTCCGGCCCGCCCGCCTCACAACCGTTCACATGAACCAAAACGAGCCCTGCCGCGGGCACCCGTGCCTCACAACCGTTCACATGAACCAAGCCATGCGGCTCACGCGCGCAGAACGCGGCCACAAATACGCCGGGGACGTCCCTCGACGAACTCAGCCGGCGCGTGATATCAACTCAGCCAGCTGGTGATTGGAGTCGCCACAGGGAGGTCGAGCCGCTCGAGTCAGTGCTCGCTCGGAGTTGCTGACGGAGGAGGCGGCCAATGCCCTCCAGGGAGCCCGTGGTTTATCCGCTGGCCGCCAGAGCTCCCCGCTGTTCAGGCGCGTCGCCGCAGATCCTTGACAGCGGAGGCGTTGGCGTGTTCCTCCCATGCCATCAGGTCGATGACCGTGGGCAGGTCGGATGAGTCAAACAGCTCGTCTTCTGCTGCCGAGGCAGCGTCAGTCTCGGGCACCGACCGGCTCGAGTGCATCAGGACCGCGTCGAGCAACGACGACAGCCGCTCTTGGGCGTCGTCGGCACGTCGAGCCTCGCGTCGCATTCGCGTCTCCGCGTCTTCTGCCCGCTTCTCAGCGAGCCGGACCGTGCCTTCCAGTCCCATCAGAGTGCGCTGCTGATCCTGGAGCTTCGTCGTCACGGATCGGGTGAAGGCGGTGTGCTCCTGCTGTTTCGTGGCAAGGTCAGCGCCGAACGTTCGCGCCTGAGTCGCCCGATCGATGGCAGCCCGCTTTCGCGAACGCAGAAGTTCACCGTGGACCAGGCGGACCGCAAGCACACCGCCGACCACGGCGAAGACCGCGGCGGCGCTCAGCCAGGTCGCGGTGACCACTGCGGCCATAACCACCGATGCGGCCAGGAAGAGGAGCAGCGACGCGTTGGTGACGCGCCGGCTGCGCTGGAGTCGCCGGCTCCCTGCCATGGGAGCACACTAGTCATCGCCACCCGGGGGGACCCGGCAGGCGCGCTCCAAGAGCAACCCGCAGATCGAGATGACCACGGCAACCACAGCGGCAACAACGCAGCGGATGACACGCTCTCGCGGGAGCTGGGCATCCAGGTTGTCGAGGAAGGGCGCTGCGAAGCCGAGATACCCCCCCGCAGTGAAGGCGCCGGCGAGCGCACTCGCCTTGCCGAGCAGCAGCAGGTTGACCGCGCGATGCGGCTCCATGCGCCGCCGGTCGCGCTGGATGGTGCGGTACGTCGTGTAGGCCAGGCCCCCAACGGCCCCGGCAATGACAACGAGAGCACCCACCCAGGCCCACTGCACCACGGGTGCCGTGTCGCTGAATGACTCGGCTATCACGACCAGCGCGTAACCTGACATCGCTCCGAGCGCAAATGCCACGGACAGCGCTGCGAAGGGTGTCAACCCCACTGAACCCTGTGGGGATCCGGACGGCGACGTCAAGGATCCGGTCTAGTACTCGAGCGTGAGGTCGTTGCGCGCCACAACGCCGCTCACATCGAGATCGGCGAGCAGGTCCGCGACCTTGCCCCGGCCGGGAATGATCGCCTCAGCGTCGACTTCTCGCCATGGCACCAGCACGAACGCTCGCTCGTGGGCCCGTGGATGCGGCAGTGTCAGCTCTTCGGTGTCGCAGAGCCGATCGCCTACGACGATGAGGTCGACGTCGAGCGTGCGGGGAGCATTGCGATCGCCTCGCTCGCGACCGAACGCGGCTTCGACGGCTTGGACACGCTCAAGCAACAGTGCCACCGACAACGTTGTGTCGGCCCGCACGATTACGTTGAGGAAGTCGGGCGTGCCAACTGCAGCGTCCACCGGGACGGTCTCATAGACCGACGATACGTCGACCAGTCGAACCTCCGGTGTGTCTGCCAGCGCGTCGATGCCGCCCTGCAGATTGGCCAGGCGGTCACCGATGTTGCTGCCCAACGAGAGCACTGCCAGCCGGATCGGCCGCATCTCGCCAGTGAGGAATTCGGAGTCCCCGATGTTGGGGTTGGGCGTCTCAGTCATCTCGGCTCCGGTGGATCGTAAGGCTGACGTCGTCGAACGCCACTGATATCGGTGCTGCCGGCTTGTGAACGGTCACGTTTACCCACGCCACGGCAGACTCTGCCAGACACACACCGGCCAACCGGGCGGCGAGGGTCTCGATGAGATCGATCGGGTCTGATCCCACCGCCTTGTGCAGGCGCTCGGCCAGCTCACCGTAGTCGACCGTAGCCGAGAGGTCGTCGCTCTCGGCGGCGGCACGGGTATCGAGGCCCATCTCGACGTCGACCACGAAGTCCTGGCCGTTGCTGCGCTCGGACTCAAGAATCCCGTGGTACCCGTGGGCGCGCAAGCCCCGCAAGACCAGCCGGTCACGCAGCGGCTCCCCCGTTGCATCCCTCATCTGTCTTGCTCCCCGTGCGCCGATGCGTTGGCTAGCTTCCGGGCCGAGTTCGGCCATCCTCAGCATCGCCGTGATCTGCGGCAGAGATTACCGGGGAGGCGTGGTGGATCCACATCCGCCAACCAGCGGGCGTACGTCGAAAGACATTGGTCGCCGCGGCGCTGCCGCCGGCAAAGACGCCCGGCGGTGTGTCCGCGCCTGCCGACAGCACGTTCTCGGTGCAGGTCACCGAGGCAACCTCCCCGACAACTGAGGCCTCAACGTCGGTCAGGAAGAACTGGATGTACGGCGCGTTCGCCATCAATGCCAGCCAAGAGCGCAACACCTGCTGGCGACCGCGAATCGGTGCAGCTGCCGGGTGAACACAGACCACGCCATCGTCATCGGCCCAGACGTCTTGCATCGCATCGAAATCTGCCCTTTCGAAAACGGCATAGAACTGCGCGTTGGCGGCGAGCACCTCGTCGACCTCTTCTGTCATCACTTCACCTGCCGCCGCCGTCCTGCCCAGCTAATGCCGTTTCCTTCATCCAGCGCGAGGCAACGGAAACGGCGTCGACTGACCGTCGTACATCGTGCACTCTCAGGCACCACGCCCCACAAACGGCAGCCAGTGCCGATACCGCCGCCGTGGCGTCGTCACGCTCGGGAGTCGGCCGTGGCTGTCCTTTCGGGTCGGCCAGCAGCGCCCCGAGGAATGCTTTGCGCGACGCGCCGATGAGAAGCGGTTGGCCGAGTGAGAGCAGCACCTCCATCCCAGCCAACAGGGCCCAGTTGTGCTCGGGGGTCTTCGCGAAGCCGAGTCCCGGGTCAAGCGCCAGCCTCTGAGTCGGTATGCCGGCTCGCGTCGCGGCTTCGACTCGGTCTGCAAGCTCGGTGGCGACATCCTCGACCACATCGCCGTACGTGGCCCGCTGCTGCATGTCGGTCGAGTGCCCGCGCCAATGCATGGCGATGTAGGGGACCTCCAACTCGGCCACTGTCGACAGCATTGCCTCGTCGGCCAACCCGCCAGATACGTCGTTGACCGCGACCGCACCAGCAGCAACGGCCTCGCGCGCCACCCGCGAGCGCATCGTGTCGACCGTCACGTTCACCCCGGCCCTCGTCAGAGCAGCGATGACGGGAACCACACGCGCGAGCTCATCGTCTTGGTGCGGCCGGGCGGCGCCTGGGCGGGTTGACTCACCGCCGACGTCCACGAGATCGGCTCCTTGCCGAGCCATCGCTATCCCGTGCGCTACCGCAGCCTCTTCGGCGAGCCAGACACCGCCGTCAGAGAAGGAGTCGGGTGTGACGTTCAAGATGCCCATGACGAGGCAACGCCCGGTTTCTGGGAGGCCCTCCACGAAGGTCAGCTCAAAATGAGGCTCATCGCCTCGGCCCTGGTGGCGGGGTCTCTCAGCTGGCCGCGCACCGCGCTGGTCACGGTCTTGGATCGCGGCTTTCGCACCCCTCGCATCGTCATGCACAGATGCTCACACTCGAAGACGACAATGACACCCCTCGGCTCGAGGATTCGCATCAACGAGTCAGCAACCTGAGTGGTGAGTCGCTCCTGCACCTGCGGGCGCCGCGCGTAGAGGTCGACCAGGCGGGCCAGCTTCGACAGACCAGTGATGCGCCCCTCCGCATTGGGGATGTAGCCGACGTGCGCTACGCCATGAAAAGGCACGAGATGGTGTTCACACGTGGACCAGACCTCGATGTTCTTGACCAAGACGAGCTCGTCGTGGCCGATGTCGAAGGTCGTCGTCAGCACATCCTCTGGCTGCATCGCAAGGCCGGCGAACATCTCGGCGTACACCCGTGCCACCCGTGCCGGAGTGTTTCGCAGCCCTTCGCGCTGTGGGTCCTCACCGATGGCGACGAGCAGGTCTCGAATCGCCGCCTCTGCGCGTGCGGTGTTGAATTCACCGGCAACGCGGTCTGGGACGGTTACCGGGTCGACACCCATGTCAGGCTTGGCGGCCCATCGGTGGCCCCATCCCGGGCCCGGACGGTGGGGAGCCGGGTGGGCCGGTGGGAGGGCTTGGCGTGCTGCCGGGCAGCGGAACGTGTGACGTCTCGGAGCCCGGCGAGATGCTGATCTCGGACTTGGGCTCTGGGCGTCCGTTGGACGAAATCGGCACTTCGACCGGCGGGATCGACGATGGCACTCTGGCGGCGGATCCTGTCCACGCCGGTCGCTCCGGTTGCATCCGGACGCCGGCGAAGATCTCCGCGAGACCGGCTCGGTCGATCGTCTCCTTCTCCAAGAGCTGGGTGACCAGATTGTCGAGAATGTCGCGGTTGCGAACCAAAATGTCGAAGGCCTCTTGGTGGCCGTTGGTCAGCAGCCGGTTGACCTCTTCATCGATGATCGCCGCTACCTCTTCGGAGTAGTTGCGGCTGTGCCCGATGTCGCGGCCGAGGAAGGGTTCACCGTTCTCCTCTCCCAGCTTGACCGCCCCGATCCGCTCGCTCATGCCATAACTCGTCACCATCGCCCGGGCGACCTTGGTCGCCTTCTCGATGTCACTCGACGAGCCAGTGGTGGGGTCGTGGAAGATCAGCTGTTCAGCGGCGAGTCCGCCCAGCGCGTAGGCCAGTTGGTTGAGCAGCTCGTTGCGTGACACCGACGACTTGTCGCCCTCCGGCAACACCTGGGTGAAGCCCAGAGCCCGGCCACGCGGCAGGATGGTGATCTTGGTGACGGGGTCCGTCCCCGGCAATGCCGCAGCAACGAGGGCGTGTCCGCCCTCGTGATAGGCCGTCATCAGCTTCTCTTGTTCGCTCATGAGGTGAGAGTGGCGCTGCGGACCCATGCTGACGCGGTCGATCGCCTCGTCGAGCATCGTGGTGTCGATGAGTTTCTTGTCCAGCCGAGCCGTCAAGAGGGCTGCCTCGTTCAACACGTTGGCGAGGTCTGCTCCGGTGAAACCGGGCGTGCGGCGTGCGACCATCATCAGGTCGACCCCGGGGGCGATCGGCTTCCCTCGAGAGTGAACCTGCAAGATCTTGTGGCGCCCGTCCATGTTGGGCGCCGCCACCGCGATCATGCGGTCGAAGCGGCCGGGTCGCAGCAGCGCCGGGTCGAGCACATCGGGCCGGTTGGTGGCCGCGATCAAGATGACGCCACCGCGGACGTCGAAGCCATCCATCTCGACGAGCAGCTGGTTGAGGGTCTGCTCGCGCTCGTCATGACCGCCGCCGAGGCCTGCACCGCGATGGCGGCCGACAGCGTCGATCTCGTCAATGAAGACGATGGCTGGCGCGTTGTCCTTGGCCTGCTCGAACAGGTCGCGCACGCGTGAGGCGCCAACACCGACGAACATCTCGACGAAGTCGGAGCCCGAGATCGTGTAGAAGGGCACACTCGCCTCTCCGGCCACGGCCCGAGCGAGCAAGGTCTTACCGGTTCCCGGAGGACCGTAGAGCAAAACGCCCTTGGGGATCTTCGCGCCGACCGCCTGGAACTTGGCCGGCTGCTGCAGGAACTCCTTGATCTCGCCGAGTTCCTCGATCGCCTCGTCACAACCGGCGACGTCGGCGAACGACGTCTTCGGGGTGTCCTTGCTGACCACCTTTGCCTTGGACTTGGCGAACTGCATGACTCGCCCGCCACCGCCCTGCATGCTGTTCATGAGGAAGAAGAAGAGGAACAGGATCAAGATGATGGGAAGGAAGGTGCCGAGAATGCTCCACAGCAGGCTCGGTTGCGGCACTTCGACGTCGTAGGAGTCTTCGATGTTTCCTGCCGCGACTTGCTTCTCGACCAGGTTGAGGATGTCGGTCTGCTGATCGGTGAGCCACTGCGCGGCGATCAATTTGTCGCCGTCCTCCAGTACCGCCTCGATCTGCTGCTCACCGTCGATGAAGGTGATTTCCTTGACCTCACCGGCCTCGATCTTCTCGATCAAGGTCGAGGTGTCGACTTCGTCGGGGTCGTTGCGCGAGGACACGACATCGAGGACGATCAGGACCACGATGCCAAAGAGGATGACCCACATCCAGGGGCCACGGAACAAACGCTTCACGCTCTCCACCGGGGTGGCGTACCCCGTTCCTCCTTAGCGCTTGGTCATGCTGTCTGAACCATTGTCGCCTACGAGTCCAAATGCTGGCAGTACCCCTCAGAACCGAGCGGCGAGAAGAGCCTTGCCCCCCTTGCTGTGAGGGTCGCTGATGCGGCTCGTGCGGCTCGTCCGGTCATGAGTAAACGTGCGGGGCCAGCGTTGCGATCGAGCGCAGGTTGCGATAGCGCTCGGCATAGTCGAGGCCGAAGCCCACGACGAACTCGTTGGGGATATCGAAGCCGACGTACTTGACGTCGACTGCCATCTGCTGGGCACCCGGTTTGCGCAGCAGCGCACAGATCTCCACCGAGGCCGGACCGCGCGACTGGAGGTTCGCAACCAACCACGACAGCGTGAGTCCGGTGTCGATGATGTCCTCGGCGATCAGGACGTGCCTGCCCATGATGTCGGTGTCGAGGTCCTTGAGGATGCGCACCACCCCCGACGACGCGGTTCCAGAGCCGTATGACGAGATGGCCATCCAGTCCATGACCACGTGACGGTCGAGTGCACGCGCCAGATCGGCCATCACCATGACCGCGCCCTTGAGGACCCCCACGACGAGCAGGTCGCGGCCCTCGTAGTCGGACTCGATCTGGCGCGCGAGCTCCTGGATGCGGGCGAGGATCTCGTCTTCGGCGATCAGGATCTTCGCCAGATCGTATTCGACGTGCTGCTTATCCACTGAGAACTCCAGTGCTGTCGGGGGTTTTTTGGAAGGTGCCAGAGGTGGAAGAGGAGCCATGCCGCGGCCGAACACACACCTGTCACCGTTGCAGGTCAGCTCGCTCAGCCTGCCACAATGCCGCAATCGCCCTCGGCCGGCACCCAGGGTCTCATCTTGGGCGCAGCCTCACGGCGCTCCCACCTCAAATGACAGCACTCTGCCTCGACGGGTGGCGACCACGTGACCGGGCAGGTCGATTGCGGCCTGACCGCGCCAGGAGGTGATGAGCCGGTCAATCGCCTGGATATGCGCCGCCGAGAGGTCGTTCCCCGGCGCACCGGCTGCCATCGCAGCAAACCGGAGGGCCCTCCACCGGAGCGCGGGCAAGGCGCGCGACAACGAGTCGACGTCGAGAAGCTGACCCGGATCGGCCGAGTCTGGACGCAAGGTGTGGGCTTGGTCGTACAGCTCGCGACCGAGTGCATTCAGGGCGTCGGAGTCGTGGCGAGCCAGCGTGGCGGTGCGCGCAAGTGCCTCAGCCACGCCAGGGCCTAGCTCTCGCTCGAGGACCGGCAACACGTCGTGGCGCACTCGTGCCCGGGCGTAGCGACGATCTGCATTGTGCGGGTCGTCCCAGGCGTCGAGCGCGAGCACCTCGCACATCCGGCGCGTGCTGGCGCGACGGACCGACAGTAGTGGCCGTCGGAAGCAACTCCGGTTGCCCGCCATGCCCGCCAGGGACCGAAGGCCACTGCCCCGAGCAAGCCCGAGGAGGACCGTCTCGGCTTGGTCGTCGAGCGTGTGACCCAACAGCACCGTGGCCTCGAGAGGAAGAGCGTGACCTTGGAGAGCCGAATAGCGTGCTGAGCGTGCGGCGGCCTCTGGCCCAGACTCGTCGACTGCCACAGCGACCGGCAGCACCACTGTCGACTCGCAGCCCAGCGCCAGCAGCTGACCCACTACGCGTTCCGCTACGTCCGCGGAGCCAGCCTGAAGCCTGTGGTCGACCGTTGCGCCGGACACAACCCAGCCTGCCTTGCGGCCCTCGAACACGGCAGCAGCGGCCAGCGCCAATGAGTCGGCCCCTCCTGAGCAGGCCACAACGACCCGGGCGCCGGCGACTAGGTCGAAGAGCCCTTCGCGGACAGCGCGCCGTACCTCCGCAACCGCCGGATCGAGTCTTCCCATCGACGACTAGATCTCACGCGTGGATGCGGGTAACCCAGGCGCCTGGGTCGGTGATCTCGGCCCTGGTCGGCAGGTTTTCCGGGCCGGCCCAGACAGCATTGAAACCCTCCATGCCAACCTTCTCCACAGCTCCACGTACGAAGGCCGCCCCCTCGCGGTACTGCCGCATCTTCGCATCAAGACCGAGCAAGCGGCGTAGCAGCTGGTCGAGGGCACCTGCGCCCTCCCGGCGTCTGGTGAACTTCGTTCGAATCTCGGCCACAGTAGGAATGACGGTCGGGCCAACGCCGTCCATGACCACATCGGCATGGCCTTCCAACAAAGACATAACCGCCGTGAGCCGCTCGACGACAGCCTTCTGCTCGGGGGTCTGGAGCAGGTCTATCAACGACACGTCGGAGTCGCCCTTCACAAGCTTGGCCAGACGCTCGATGCCGCCCTTAAACATCTCGGCCAGCTTGTTCGGGTCCACCTCGGTGCTCTCGACGAGGCGGGACATCTCGTCGAGCACGTAACGCCTGAGCCACGGCACCGCTGTGAACTGCACTCGGTGGGTCTCCTCATGCAGACATACCCACAGCCGGAAGTCGTGCGGGTCCACGTTGAGCTCCTGCTCGACCTGTAGGACGTTCGGTGCCACCAGCAGCAGCCGGCCCCCGTGGCGGCCGGTGCCTTCCTCGGCCAGACCTGTGTAGAAGGGGTCGAACTGGCCGAGCACCTTGCTGGACAAGAAAGCCAACAGCCCACCTGCCTCGACCCCGGTTACCTTCGAGCCGACTGCGGCGGTGAAGCCGTTGGGCTCACCCCGCTCAGACCGCACTTTGGACATGAGAGGACGCAGCAGCTCTTTGAAGCCATCGGCGTTCGCTTGCACCCAGGCCCCCCGGTCCACGACGAGAACGGGCGCGGTCGCGGACTCGGCTTGAAGCCCGGTGTATCCGCGCACATGGGCCTCCGACCGCGCGGCAGCATGCCGAAGCTCGTCGACGAGGCGCTTGGCCTCAGCCCTGCTCACTTCGGGACCGGGTCGGGTCAGGCGCTTGGCCGTGGTGACCGCCAGATCCCAGTCGATGAAGTCACCAGCGCCGTCGGCGCTGGATCTGTCGTTGCCGGAATCGCGGCCGTTCCCGTGTGCTGTCATGGCCCAACCGTACGGCGGGTACCAAGAGCGCTCGGTGCGCGCCGATGGGTCAGCATCGGCAGGTGGACAAGGCGGTGGCGACCCGGTCGAGCTGTGCCCGGGCTGCCAACGTCAAGCGGATCGGTACCTGGTCGGCAACCACCGCGAACAGCAGCACCGAGCCTCCGCGTGTGATCACGGTGCCTGCGAGCGCATGTACGCCGGTAAGGGTGCCTGTCTTGGCGCGAACCAGGCCAAGCCCGGAAGGTGCCGACGTCGTGAACCGATAGGCGAGGCTGCCGTTGAAACCGGCTACCGGCAGAGAGGAGAACACGGAGCGCAATCGTGGATGTTGTGGGTCGGCAGTGAGCTGCAGGACAGCCACCAGCGCCGCCACAGGCAGCTCCGATCGCCGGGACAGCCCACTCCCGTCGAAGATCTGGGCCCCTGCAAGATCGACTTCGGATTGTTGGAGGGTGGACGTCATCGCCTTCAGCCCTGCCTCGAAGCTGCCTGGCCGACCGAATGCCAGTGCGATGTGGCGCAGCAGCACCTCCGCGGCCTCGTTGTCACTGTTCTCGATGGTGTGCTCCACGATCTCCGCCAGGCTCGCCGACTCCACCCGCGCAACCTCGGGTGCGTGCGCAGGTGCGCGGCCTCTCAGGACGGGTCCGCGCACACGGAGCCCTTGTTCGTCAAGCAGGACGGCGAACCGGGAGGCGGCCACGGCTGCGGGGTCACTGACCCGGATCGCCGTGTCAGGGTCCTCGCGGCCTTCATCGACCCATAGCGCTCCCACTGGACTGACGATGGATTCAGGGACGTAGCTGGGCTCCCAGGTCGAGTTGATCGCTGGCCCGGAGAAGAGAGAGTCGTCGTAAGCCAAGGTGACACTGCGTACTCCACTCGGGCGCAGGCGGCGTACGACTCTTTTGGCCAGGTCCTCGAGAGCAGCCGGCTGGGGTGCCGAACTGGACTCACTCACCGGGGGTCGGGTGTCTGTGAGGAGGGGATCTCCCCCTCCCAGAAGGACCAAGGAGTCGGGGTCGACGCCTCGGACGACTGATGTGAGGAAACGGTGGTCAGGACCGAGGCTCTGCAGGGCTGCAGTGGCGGTGAGCAGTTTGAGAGTGCTCGCCGGGGTAACGGTCTGTGGGGTCCTGCTGGCCACAATCGGTTTCGGTGCACCCAGCTGCGCCACCGTGAACTCGATGTGCTTGCCGAGGTCGGACGACGAAAGCGTGCCGCCGAGGGCGTTTCGAACTGCGGGGGCCGAAACCCTCGAAGAGCCAACTGGCTCCGCCGACGGCAGGACCGGTTTCACCGCTGGCAGGGCGAGCAGGTTGAGCCGAGGTTTAAGGACAGGCGGTTCGCCGGACGCCAGGGGCGGATCTCGAGGTGGTGAGTCGGCTTTGTCGGCCTGCTGACCGACGTACACCGCGGCGGCTGACATGAGGGTCAGCACGGCAACCAGGACGACAAGCCGAGCGGCGATGCCGCCACGCGCATCTCGCGCCGTCAAGTGGAAGCGTCGTTCGGAGACGACTCTGCGCACAACCGGCCCGACATGCGCCTGCCTGTCCATGTGAGGGACAATAACGACTTGCAGTGAGCTCCCGCCTGATGCCAGCCACAGCGGAGCCCTCAACGCCCCGCGAGGCCAGACACGACGAAGGATTTCTACCGTGGAATTTGACGTGACGATTGAGATTCCCAAAGGCCAGCGCAACAAGTACGAACTCGATCACGTCACCGGTCGGATCCGGCTTGACCGAACCCTTTTCACCGCGACGCAGTATCCCGCCGACTACGGCTTCATCGACGACACCCTGGGGCAAGACGGTGACCCGCTCGACTGCCTGGTGCTGCTACCTGAGCCGACGTTTCCCGGCTGCCTCATCAAGGCTCGCGCCATCGGAATGTTTCGGATGACTGATGAGAAGGGTCGCGACGACAAGGTCTTGTGTGTGCCAGCGAGTGATCCTCGGCAGGAACACCTGCGCGACATCCATCATATGCCCGAGTTCGACCGGCTGGAGATCCAGCACTTCTTCGCGGTCTACAAGGACCTCGAGCCCGGGAAGTCCGTTGAGGGTGCTACCTGGGTGGGGCGGGTCGAAGCCGAAGCCGAGATACGCGCCTCCTGGGCTCGCCAAGAGGCACAACCGCACCAGACCGATGTGCAACCCGACGCTGGCCCCAGCACCGGCCGCTGAAGACGTCGGGCGCGGATCGGGCCTCAGGGGCGACTGAAGAAGTCGGGTGTCTCCCAGTACCAGATGTTCTCGAGGGACACCGAACGACCCGTTCGAGGAGCGTGAATCATCTCGTCGTTACCGATGTACAAACCCTCGTGGAAGATCGAACCCGGATCACTCGGGTCGCTCGCCCAGAAGATGAGGTCGCCGGGCTGAAGCTGACTGATAGTTATGGGCGTGGTGGCCTCGTACTGCGCCACCGAATAGTGCGGCAAGGACACTCCTGCTTGGGCCCAGGCGACCATCGTCAGGCCTGAGCAGTCCCAGGCGTCCGGTCCAGCAGCCCCCCAAACATAGGGATCGCCCAACTGGTCGTAGGCAAAGTCGATCGCGGCCTGAGCGCCGACGGGAGGCGGCGGTGGTGGTGGCGGTGGCGGCGGCGGTGGCGG
>JACCSH010000058.1 GCA_013813125.1 Nocardioidaceae bacterium
CCGTGCGCCAGAGCGGTGAAGTGGGCGCCGACGGCGACGAGGCTCTTGCCCGAGCCGGTCGGAGTCGCGAGTATCACGTTCGCCCCGTCGACGATCTCGATCAGCGCCTCGGTCTGAGCCGGGTACAGCTCGAGCCCCTGCTCGGTGGTCCAGCCCTCGAACGCGTTGTACAACGCATCCGGCGTGGGGTCGGAGGGGATGCGGTCGGTCAGCGACAGGAAAGCGGGCATCGTGTCTCCCATTCTCCCCTCTTGGGCCGGCTTCCTTTGAATCGCTCGCTTGCGAACCTGTCGGCGGTCAGCGATACAAATGTCTTATTGACCGCTCCCCGGTTGGGACGGCGACTTAAGCGAAGGGTCGAGATCATGAAGTTTTCTGCGCAGTTGGATGTGAGCGTCGTAGCTGTCGAGGCGGCGGACGAGGTGTCGTTGCTACTGGATCTGGTGTCACCAAGCGTGGAGCGCGAGACCGAGCGTCCGCCGGCAACGTTGCAGGTTGTACTCGACCGGAGCGGCTCGATGGCAGGCCCGCCGCTGGCGGGTGCCATCGACGCGCTGTGCGGACTGGTGGCGCGTTTGGATGCTCGAGACAACTTCGGAGTCGTCGTGTTCGACGACAAGGCCGAGGTCGTCGTTCCGGCTGGTCCGTTGCTCGACAAGGTT
Source organism: Nocardioidaceae bacterium (assembly GCA_013813125.1). Classification (GTDB taxonomy): domain Bacteria; phylum Actinomycetota; class Actinomycetes; order Propionibacteriales; family Nocardioidaceae; genus JACCZJ01. Next base: position 663 of record JACCSH010000058.1, read on the forward strand.
GCCATCGTCTCCCAGCTGCAACAGGTGCACCCGGGCGGCATGACGGACCTGTCGGGTGGATATCTGCGGGGTTTGCAAGAGCTGAAGCGTGTCGCGGGCGGACAGGGCGGCACTCTGTTGCTGATCTCCGACGGGCACGCCAACCAGGGAATCACCGAGCCGGCTCGGCTCGAGCAGGTGGCTGCTGCGTCGGCGGGTGAGCGGGTGGTGACGTCGACGCTCGGATACGGGCTGGGATATGACGAGTCGGCGTTGTCCGCGATGGCACGGGGGGGCTCAGGTAACCATCACTTCGCCGAAGAGCCCGACAAGGCGGGTGCGGCGATCGCGTCGGAGGTGACTGAGCTCCTGTCGAAGTCGGTGCAGGCGGCCTCGCTGCTGATCACGATGGAGCCGTCCGTGGCGCTGCTCAAGTTGTACAACGATCTGCCGGCCACGCAGGTCGCTGATGGCAAGGTCATGGTCGAGCTGGGCGACTTCTACTCCGACGAGCACCGCAAGCTGTTGGTGAAGTTCGCCGTACCTGCTATGGCCGCGCTCGGCTTGGCGCAGATCGCAACGCTTGAGCTGCGTTACGTCGAGCTGCCGGGTCTCGTCGAGCAGGTTGTGACGCTCCCAGTGCAGGTCAACGTGGTACCGGGCGATCAGGCCGGGGGTCGGGTCGCCGACCCGACGGTGCAGACGGAGGTGCTGTTCCAGGAGGCCCAGCAAGCGAAGAAGCTGGCGTCCGAGGCGCTCGAGCGAGGCGACCGAGCCGCCGCGGTCGGCTACTGGACGGATGCCCATGGCATGCTGGGCGAGGCGCTTGCGTGTGCACCGGAGGAGGTGCGCGCCGAGGTCTCGCAGGAGCAGGCAGACGTCGGCGATATGAAGGATCGCACCCCTTGGGACGACACCGACCTGATGTCGAAGACTTCCCGTGCCTCCTTTCACGACAAGAACCGCAAGCGCGGCCGCCCATGAGTTCGCACCTTCCGACGCCTAGGTAGCTGGCGTCGGCAGTCATCGCTGCCCTGGGTCAGTGGGAGCGACCTCGCGGGTCAAGCACTTTGGGTCAGCTGACTGCGGGGAACGAGAGGAACTCCGTCTCATACGTCACCCCGGTCAATCACACAGGTTGCGCTGGTGCGGTGGGGTGGAGGAACAGCAGTTGGGCGCGCACAGCCGACTGGGAGGCATCTCGTAGAGCGCTCGTGTACGCCTCGATCTGGGGTGCGTAGAACGCAGCCCGGGCGCTGAGCGCCGCGGCGGGGACGGCATCGGTCTTGTAGTCGACGACCACCAGGCTGCCGTCGTCCTCGCGATAGATCAGGTCGGCGATGCCCTCGACGACGGTGCCATCTGCCCGCACGGTGGCCACATACGACTCACGCCAGTGCTCGCGGACCGCCGCCCGTTTCACCAGGTCTGAGTCGAGTGCCGAGCGCACGAGCGCCGCCACGACGTCGGAGAACTCGACGACACCTTCGGCGATGCACTGAGCGCTCACCGCGGCCTCGATACCTGACCCGTCCGATAGGTCGACCGTCTGGAGCACGCCATGAACCGCCCGACCGATCGCTGAGCCGTAGCGGCCCTTCGACCACGGTGGCAGATCCACGTCTCGAGCACCCTTCGCTGAGCCGGCCACCTCGTCGTCGTCGCGTTCGGAGTTCAAAGCGACCGCCGGTTCCGTGCCTTCGAGCCCGGAGGCGCTGACGGCGCTCACCCGCAGCGTGGCGTTCTGCGCGGCCGTCAAAGAAGCAAGCCAGTCGTCCCAGTCCGGGGGAGGCGCAGGGGAAACGCGGCCGTCAGCGCCACTCA
>JACCSH010000070.1 GCA_013813125.1 Nocardioidaceae bacterium
TGGTGGCCGGATCATCAACGTGACGAGTGTGCACGAGCACGTGCCCAGAGTGGGGTCAGCTGCCTACTGCGCCGCGAAAGCCGGCCTCGGCATGCTGACCAAGGTGCTCGCGCTGGAGGTGGCCCAGTATGGTGTGACTGTCGTCTCCGTGGCACCAGGTGAGGTGGCGACCCCGATGACGGGGCAACCCGAGGAGTCGGCTTTCCACGAGGAGCGCCCTGGGAACCCGGTTGGCCGGCCCGGGCACGTCAACGAGATCGCGTCTGTCATCGCTTTCTTGGCTTCGCCTCGCTCGTCGTACGTCACGGCGACGTCGATCGTCGTCGACGGCGGCCTCATGAGCATGGCCGCTCATGGGCACGACTCAGCAGATCCGAGCTGGCGTGAGATCTGACCGACACGCGACACCCAATGCAGCTGCCGAAGCAGCCGGAACAGCTCGTTGATCTGTACTGTGCAAACAAAAGGCCCCGTCAGGGGCGCCATGCTGAGTCTGCCGAGCCGGCGTAGACCGACCAGGCAGACAGAGTGGGGGTTGCCATGCGCATCCTGGGTGTAGTGGTCGTGGTTTGGCTGATCATCGGGGTCGTTGCTGCTTTTCAGCGGGACTATTTCGGTGGTGAGGACGCGACGTGTGCGGAGTTCGGCACCACGGCCGTGACGATCATCGCTGGTCCGCTCAACTACGTGGGCGTCAACGAGAAGGTGAAGTGCAATCTGCCTGAGCCGTCAAAGGGCTGAGTTCAGCTTCTGCGGTCATGGGCGGCTGCCGACGCCGGTGCCGAACTCCTCTGTACGAAGACGACCGCCGGTGTCCGCATCGAGAGGTGGCGTCGGATGCGCTTCTCCGCGCCTCAGGCCCTCGAAGAACTCACCCAGCGCATCCACCGCTGAAACGGTGGGTACCCAGTCCCACTCGGCCTTCGCCCTGGCGTTGCTCATCATCGGCACGGCGAGGAGCGCGTCGAGCAACTCAGGATTTGCCGGAACGGCGTGCGCCGTCCAGGCGGCCTTGAGCGCCGCTCTCGCCAGCCGGGCCGGAACGGTGGCTTGGCGGGCGTTGAAGAGTTCCGCGAGTTGTCGTGGCGTCAGGACGCCATCAGCGCAAATATTGAACGCACCGGGCGTCCCGGCCACCACCGCTGATGCGATTGCACTCCCAACATCATCGCTGTGAACTGTTTGCAGGAGTAGCCCAGCAGGCGTCGGAAGGACCGGGATCAGACTCGGTCTTACCAAGCTGCCGGGCACGAGTGGACCCATGAAGAGACGGCGTTGCTGTGTCGCTGTCCTGCGGTGGAACACAAAGGCGGGGCGCAGGCGGGTCACGACGCAGCGCTTGACCTGGGCCTTGAACGCGTCCAGCAGCCTTTCGACGTACGCCTTCTCACGGGCATACGCGGCGGTGGAGGCGCCGTGAGTGGGCCAGGACTCGTCGACTAGCTGGTCATCCTGACGCGGCGAGTAAGCCGCCACCGATGTCGCCACGACCAAAGCCTTGGCCTGGCTTCGTTCAACCGCTTCCAGCAGACGTGCGGTACCGACGGCGTTGTTCGCCCATGTAGAAGACGGGCGATGGGTCGGCTGGAAGAGCCACGCCAAGTGCACCACGACGTCAGCGCCGCGCAGAAGCGGATCGAGGTCGTCGGTGGCTATGTCACCTCGATGCCAGGTGACCGTTGGACTCGTTGGTGCCACCGGCGGCAGCCGGCGGGCGACGGCCGCGACTTCGGTGACCGCCGCCTCCCCCTCCAGTTTCTCGAGCAAGGCCGTACCGATGTTTCCACTGGCTCCGACGACTACCACTCTCATCGCTTGGTCGTACCCCGCCTCCTAGCCGGCAAACCCGTGCCGCGACTCAACGGCACTCAATCGGTTCGGCGGATTGCGGACCTCTCGTCGAACAAGCGGCGCGCCAACATTGCCTAGTCGGTGAAGTCGATCCCGGACAATGGCACCTGCCGGTACGCCGCCAGCTGCTCGGCGTTGTCCCTGATCGCGTCACGGGCCGACTTTGACGTCTTGGCCCATAGGTCGACGTGGACTATGAAGGTCTTGCCGGATTTGCGCGGACGCCACATGCCCGCGATCTCACCGTCCAGCAGGACTGCACCCGGCCGCCCAAGCACCGGCCACAAAGCCTTCGCCCGTGCCGGGTCAGCGACCAGCAGCGGCCGGTCCCTCGCCTGCAGGAACAGGTCGAACGGTCCGAGCAGCCGCGTTGTCTTCACCGGACTCGTGGCGAGGGCATCCTCGTCGTCGCGCAGCAGCCACCTCAGTTCCCCGTCGACCGTCACCTCGACGCAATCTTGAGGCCAGCGGGCTTTGACATCCTTGACCGCCGCGTCGAGGTAGTCGGCGACATGTTTTGGTGTCGCGGGCCCCAGCAGCCGGAGATAGGCGCGGATGACGTCGTATCGAGGAGGGACCTCAACGGCCCGCTCGAAGCCCGCCATGGGCCGTAGGACCGGAGGCGAGGTGTCGAGCTCTAACTCGAGACCTGCTCGCAGGGCAGCAAGTCGAAACGGCATCTCGTACAGATGTGTGGCGTTGCACGGGCGGCAGAACCGCAGAAACGGCGGCTCCATCAACGCTGTCACCTGAGTGGACACCTCGCCCTTGACGAGGGGCTCGGTCACAACGGACCGCATTGCCGCCGCGATGGCGTCCAGCGCCGCGAGGTTGCCGATGCCCGCCGCCTTCAGCGGCTTGGACGCGTCGTAGATCCGTTTGCCCGCATCGGCGTCCGAGAACGGCTCAACCGCTGCAGCAATCTCCGGTAGCTCCTCACGGCGGTACAGGTGCGGTGCACCCCGGACAGACCAGACCTTCGCCAGCTCGCTCCCGGAAAGCGTTGTCACGTCAACGCCGCGGATCGCAAGCGCCCCCATCGCGCCATCCGGGCCTGTGTCCTGCACTCCGATATCCAGCACCCGTGTGGTGTCCAACTTGCCGGACCGGCGGTCCAACTGCTGAGCTCGCACCCGGAAGCTCAGCACGTCCGAACGCGTCACCGATGCAGCCATCCACTCACGGTAAGGCCACCTGGTACGGCTGTGGTGGGCCGACGGATGGGCGGTAGGATCACCGCCCGGGGCCTCTAGCTCAATTGGCAGAGCAACGGACTTTTAATCCGTGGGTTGTGGGTTCGAGTCCCACGGGGCCCACC
>JACCSH010000082.1 GCA_013813125.1 Nocardioidaceae bacterium
CCGGCGCAAGGTCGCCGAGGTCGTCGTAGGTGAGGAAGGTGACGGGCGCCTCGGTGTTCTGCAGCACGCAGTTGACGATGACATCGTGGTCGCCCAGGAATCTAACCAACGGCATCTTGCCGCCGTCGCACAGTGCCTGACTGCCTCGCGGGTCGTCGGGGTCGTGTTCATAGGTCACCATCTGCGCGGAGTGGATCGGCGCGCTTACGGCAGCGACTTCGCGATGGGTGAGGATGTCGACGTCGTGCACACCGTGGGCATTGAGGGCCGTCACTGCACCCCGGGCAGTAGCACCGAATCCGATGACGGCCGCTCGCAGTCGGCGCCCGTAGACCCCTGTCGATCCGACGATTTCGAAGGCGTGCAGCACCGAGCAGAAGCCGGCAAGCTCGTTGTTCTTGTGAAAGACGTGCAGGTTGTAGGAGCCGTCTGAGTGCCAGTGGTTCATCGCCTCGAAGGCCAACAGGGTCAGCCGCCGATCGATGGCCAGTTGCGTGACCTGCTCATCTTGGACGCAGTGTGGCCAGCCCCATAAGACTTGACCCTCCCGCAGCTCGGCAAGGTCTTGTGAAAGCGGTTTGGCGAGCAAGATGACATCGCACTCCGCGATCAGTTGCTGGCGGTTACCTAGTCCGGCGACCTGAGATGCCAACTGCTCGTCGGCCACACCGAAGCGCTGTCCATAACCCGCTTCGAGGTAGATGCATCCGCGTAGGTCTTCGTCGATCCTCTCGAAGTGCATCGGATGGATCGGCAGCCGACGTTCGTTCTCCTTGGCCGACTGCCACATGACGCCGAGCTTGAGCTGGTCCACCTGCGCTCCTTCTATTGCTGCTGCTTACTCGCGGTCGGGCGGATTGTGCACCTGTCAGCCTGGTCGTCGGGGCGTCGGCTGACTCTCGCGAGACGCGTCAAGCGACTGGGCTGCTTTGGCGATGTTGCGCTGCATACTGCCGAACACGATGCCATGGAACGGCCACACGCCCCACCAGTAGACATGTCCGGCAATGCCACGCGGGTGAAAGAGTGCCCGTTGCCGAAGCCGGGTCGTCTCCTGCCCCGACGCGCCGTCGAAGTGAGCCGACTCGCTGGCGCCCGAGCTCAGCTCGTCCTGCTGGTGCACGTCGTCACTGCCGACGCTCAGCTCGAGCCAGGCAAGACCTGGCAGCCGCATCTCCGCACGCAGTCTCAGCAGCTTGAGCGGTTCGACCGCCTCAACCCGCCACCAGTCCAAGGTGTCACCAGGAAGCAGTCGGTCGGGGTCGCGACGGCCACGAGCGAGACCAGGGCCACCCGTCAGCCGGTCGAGCCAACCGCGGACCCGCCAACCCAATGGGAAGGAGTACCACCCACGCTTGCCGCCGATGCCCTCGATGACGGCCCACAGCGCCGCCGGGCTGGCTCCGACTTCCTGCTCGCGCTCGTCGACGTACAGCGAGCCTCCAGCCCAGTCGGGATCTGACGGCAACGGTTCACTCGGTGCCCCACGCGTGCTGGCCGACGACCAGGTGGTGGGCACGTCGAGAGTCTGGATCTTGGTCAAGGCCAGCTCGACCGCCCGCTCATAGGAGATCAGTCCGCCAGGGGGGTCGGGAACGTAGGCTGCGATGTCGTGTTCTTCGGCCACGGCGGTGTTCTTCAGCGACTCGACCAGAGGACGCGCCAACGCCCGAGGAACAGGCGTGACCACGTTGACCCAGTGGCTGGACAGGGATGGCGACAGCACGGGAACGGGCAGGATCCGGCGGCGCCTGAGCCCTGAGACAGCCGCGAAACGCTGCATCATCTCGAGGTAGGTCATGGTGTTCGGGCCCCCGATGTCGAAGCCGCGGTTGACGTCATGAGGCAACGCAGCGCATGCGACGAGATAGCGCAGCACGTCCCTGACGGCGATCGGCTGGATCCGTGTGTTGACCCAGCGAGGGGTGACCATCACGGGTAACCGTTCGGTGAGGTAGCGGAGCATCTCAAAGGACGCAGACCCCGACCCGATGACGACACCGGCCCGCAGGACGACCGTCGGCACCCCGGACTCGAGCAGAACCCGACCGACTTCTGCTCGCGAAGCCAGGTGCTTGGACAGCCGTTCGGCCTGCGGGTCCAGCCCGCCCAGGTAGACGATCCGCTGCACTCCTGCGCGCTTGGCTTCGTCGGCGAAGTTCTGCGCCGTGTGCAGCTCAGTGGCGGCGAAGCCCTTGCCCGTACCGATCGAGTGCAAGAGGTAGTACGCGATGTCGACGCCTGTCAGAGCCGTTCTCAGCGCCTCTGCATCTTGGGCATCGGCCTCGGCCACTTCCACCTGGCCGAACCAGTCCCGGCCTCGCAGCTTGGAGGGAGTGCGGGCCATCGCGCGGACGCGATAGCCGGCGGTCAGCAGCTCAGGCACCAACCGCCCACCGATGTAGCCAGTGGACCCCGTGACAAGACAGAGAGGCGCTTCGGCGTGCATGACGTCAGCCTGCCAGCGCCCGGTCAGGCATCTTGTCGACTATGCCCAACTCGGACCGTTTGGACAGCCTCGGGGAGGGACCAGTCGATCGGCCCGGCTTTCTGCTCCGCGAGAGAGGCGTTGGTGCGGCTGAAAGGCCGCGAGCCGAAGAAACCGCGCGCTGCGGACAGCGGCGAGGGATGCGCGCTCTCGATGGTTGGGACGTTCGCGAGCCGTGGCTTGAGTGACTGGGCGTCGCGGCCCCAAAGAATCGCCACCAGCGGGCCTCGGCGTCGTACGAGTGCGTCAATCGCCTGATCTGTGACGGCCTCCCAACCGCGCCCGCGATGTGAAGCAGGTGCGCCCGTGCGGACGGTCAGCACTCGGTTGAGCAGCAGTACTCCGTTGTCGGCCCAAGCGGAGAGGTCGCCGTGAGCCGGTGGTGTGACTCCCACGTCATCGCTGAGCTCGCGGTAGATGTTGAGCAGACTGCGAGGCAACGGCCGCACCGCTGCGTCGACGGAGAAGGCGAGGCCCACGGCGTGGCCTGGTGTGGGGTAGGGATCTTGGCCCACGACCAGCACGCGTACGTCGGCGAGCGGTCGGGTGAACGCCCTCAGTATTAGCTGACCAGCCGGCAGGAACCGGTGGCCAGCAGCAACCTCGCGGCGCAAGAACTCCCCCAGCTGGGTGATGTGCGAGCGGACCGGTGCGAGTGCAGACGCCCAGTCGGGCGAGACGAGTTCTTCCAACGGGCGAGGGTTCACGGCACCAGTTCGTGACCGGCCAGGTCATTGAGGAAGGACTCCGCCCAGGCGTTGATGTCGTGTTCCCTGACCTGCCTGCGCATGCCTCGCATCCGCCGGCTCAGCTCCTGGGGCGGTGTCTGCATCGACCTCCACATCGTGTCCTTGAGCCCGTTGATGTCATAGGGGTTGACGAGAAATGCCTGCTTGAGCTCGTCAGCCGCTCCGGCGAACTCCGACAGGACCAGCGCGCCCGTGTTGTCGTAGCGGCAGGTGACGTACTCCTTGGAGACCAGGTTCATCCCATCGGCGAACGGCGTGACGACCATGATGTCGGCCGCTCGGTAGAGGGCCGCCATCTCGTCTCTCGGGTATCTCGAGTGCAGATAGTGAATCGGTTGGTGACCGATGCGCCCAAGATCGCCGTTGATCCGGCCCACCCAGCGCTCGATGTCGTCGCGAACCTCTCGATACTGGCCGACCCGCTCCCTGCTCGGGGACGCGACCTGTATGAATGCGACGTCTTCGAGGTCCACCCGGCCATCGACAATGAGCTCGCCGAACGCACGCAGGCGTTGCCGGATCCCCTTGGTGTAGTCGAGCCTGTCGACCCCGAGGAGGATGTGGCGGGGGTTGCCGAGCTCTTCTCGAATGGCCTTGGCCCGCGTCTGCACATCGGCTGAGCGAGCCTGTGTCTCCAGCTGCTTGAAATCGATGGAGATCGGATAGCATCGCGCCGCGACCCGGCGGTTGCCGAGAACGATCTTGTCACGGTGAGTCTTGTATCCCAGCCGGTGGCGGACCAGGCGGGCGAAGTTCGAGGCGCCTCCCGGCCGTTGGAACCCGACGATGTCCGCTCCGAGCAGACCGTTGAGGATCTCGTTTCGCCAGGGAAGCTGCGAGAACAGCTCGGTGGGAGGAAAAGGAATATGCATGAAGAAGCCGATACGCACATCTGGGCGGATCTCGCGAAGCATCGCGGGCACGAGCTGGAGCTGGTAGTCCTGAACCCACACGAACCCGCCTTGCTCGGCTGACTCGGCAGCCGCTCTGGCGAACCTGCGGTTGACCTTGACGTAGGAGTCCCACCACTCGCGATGGAAGGCCGGCTTGGCCACTAGGTCGTGGTAGAGCGGCCAGAGCGTGCCGTTCGACATACCGTCGTAGTAGTAGTCGACGTCCTGGTCGCTCACCGGGATGGGAACGACGGACAGTCCTTCGACATCGAAGGGATCGTAGTTCTCGAGGGGGCCACCAGGCCATCCGATCCACACTCCCTCCTGTCGGCGGAGCACCGGCTCGAGGGCTGTCACCAAG
>JACCSH010000098.1 GCA_013813125.1 Nocardioidaceae bacterium
TGACACCCGAGGAGGAGTGCGGGTATTCGACCTTGATGACTGCCTGCGGATCGAGGGAGAGGGACATGACGGGTATCGCTATGTGTTGCCACAGCGCACGTCGTACAAGGCTGTCAATTCCGATGGCTTCCAGCCGTTCAGGTTTTCGTTCGTCTCGCTCGACCGCACTGCCCGCGAGCACCAGATGATTGCGGGTGAGTACGGCATAGACGGTGCGACGACGCGGTTGGTGCGCTTCGCCTTCGAGCCCGGCAAACCGCGACTGGCCATGCGTGGGGGGTTTTCATCACCACTCGAACTCGTCACCGACAAGCTCGAGCGTATGCAAGGCGCCACAGCCGTGAACGGCACCTACTACATCTCGACGAGTCGAGGGCGTCTGCGGGGTGGCTCGATATGGGTGCGGCGTCCCGGGCAGGCATTGCAGGAGTACAGAGGTGTGTTGGCGAAGGGACCGGAAGACTTGACGTATTGGCCCCAACGCGACCAGCTCTGGAACCTCTGCGAATACCCCAAACGCCGGTTTGTCTACTCCATGCCGCGCGCCCAGTTCACCTGAGGCCACTGCGGAAACCGTCGTCCTAACTCGCGAACGCGGGCTCCCAGCCGAGCTGTTGTTTGGCCAGCACGTGCGAGGAACCACGATTGCACGTCATCAGAGACACGCCATGCTCGCCGATCATCGACCTTGCGAGCCAAACTGGCAACGGCATGGGTGGCTTGGCTCCTACCGCTTCAGCCAGGTTGGGTAGCCATTCCGGAACGGGCGCCGGGTCGTCAATGCTCGGCCTTCGCCGACGTGGTCCGTGGCGGCGGAATAGCCGTCCCTCATCGCGCAGCGATCGAAGAGGCCAGCTACGGAGGGCGCGCTCGGCAAGCGCGTCACCGGTAGCGGGTTGTCGGATCCGCTGGGCTCCGAGCTGGCCGAGCGCGCCTCGACGGAACCTCCCGACAGTCCTCGGTGAGGGGAGGTGCGGTGCTCAGCAGCAGTCTTCGCAGCTTTCGCAACAGCCTTCACAACAACTCATCGCTACCACCTCCGCTCCTGGGGTTGAGGGCAGGTGCCGGTCGAGCCAGCTCGCGCAGCGTGTCGTCCGCAAGCTCACCCTTCGACATATATCGAACACTAGTGGTTCTTTGATATATGTCAACGAGCTGTCAGTATGGCGACGTGCCCAAGGCCCTGCCACTCCTCGAAGACACCTCACCCATTTGCTGCGGTCCCCTCAGCGAGGCTCAGGTGATCTCTGCAGACGACGCCATGGGTCTGGCACAGCGACTCAAGGCGCTTGGGGAGCCCACCCGAGTGCTGCTGGTGTCGATGCTGTTGACGCAGCCGGGACGGGAGGCATGCACGTGCGAGCTAGCCCCCGTCGTCGGGCTCTCCGAGCCGACCGTGAGTCACCACCTCAAGCAGCTGCTTGACGTTGGGTTGGTGAGCAAGGAACGCCGTGGGCTCAACGTCTACTACCGATTAGAACCCGATTCCGTGAAGGCGATCTCCCGAGTCCTCGACCTCAACTGCTGTTAGCCCACTTTGATTCGAGCTTGCACGGACAGCTTGCCTTTCCTGGGTGCTACCCAGTAGACCCCGAGGGCGGGCGCTTCGGTTCCGTTGCGTTCACTCCGAAAAGCGAAGGACGACCTCGCGAACCTGCTCATCGACGCAAGAGGTCACGAGGTCGCCTCGTGGTTCGTTGGCGAGGCGTCAGCCTCTCATCACCCAGTCATAGAAGCGCTTGTGGCCTGACGCCGAGTTGTCGGGGGCGTGGTCACGAGCACCGTTCCCCTTGGAGTCCGCGTGAACGCGGATGTGCCCGGGTCCCCTGAGGCACGCGGGCCTCATCACGAAGTGAACCCACCGACTGGTGCCGTCATCTTGCATGCGGAGGCTGTTGCACTGCCACGTTGCTCTCGTAGGATCACCGAACCGCTCGACGCGTGATCCGAAAAACTCGGAGTTCTGGTAACCACCAACCATGTACTCAGGACCCGGATCGGCCTTGACCGAGTCGATCCACAGCCTGGTCTCCGCATGCCGACGTCCGGCCTGCTTGACCCACACATGCACCCAGCGGTTCGAGTTGAGCACCACGACTCGGCGGATATCGGTCGACCCGATGCCGGGTTCGTCGGCATCTCGGAACTCCACTTCCTCTGCGATCGACGCTGGCGCAGTCCCGCCCAACGAGGTGGTGGACGATGCCATCCCACT
>JACCSH010000102.1 GCA_013813125.1 Nocardioidaceae bacterium
GCCAAGGTGTCGGACAAGCGATCCGCACGGGAGCGCATCGACGCCGACGCCGTCGCCATGGCTCAGCGCCTGGACGAGCAGACAGGCTCCGCGCGGCCGGCGAGTCTCGATGCGGAGGTCCGGGCAAAGCTCCTTGACGCTTGTGCCGACTCTGCCGATGTGCCAGTCATCGTCAAGGCCCTCGAATCGACGTCGCTCATCCGAGCCCGACGCGCCAGTGCCTGGCCGGTCACGGCATGGCTGTCCCGGTGGCGTACGGATCCGATAAGCCGCCTTCCTCCAGCCGACGCCCCCGGCAACGGCGAGGGCGTCCACTTAGACCACGCTGACTCAACCAAGGACGGTGAGACTGCTGAAGCGGCTCGCACGACCGCACGTTTGGCGCAAACCCGTCCAGTGCCTCGAACAAGAGTTGACATCGCAGTGGGGGAGGTTGTCGATGACGTCACCACGTACATGGCGAAGCCCTGGGAAGTGGCGGTCCGGGACGCGTCCACCGCGCGGCTGGAGGCTTTCGCCCAGTCCCTCGAGTCAACTTTTTCACCTGCGGAACTTTCGGCAGCGGAAGGGCGCCACTGGTCGGACATGGTTCGCTGGCTGCAATGGGCGTTGATGGCGGCTGCTCTCGGCGGTGGCGCCTGGCTGCTGTCCATCGTCGCGGCAAACGCGTTCGACGCCCAGCCGTCGCAGGTTCGGCTCGGGAGCATCTCGTTGCCGCTCATCCTGCTTGGCGCGGGACTCGGCCTCGGTCTCCTGATCGACGTCGTAGGTCGTGTTGCTGCCCGGCCCTGGGCTCGTCGCAAGGCCGCAGCCGCGGACAGTCGCCTTCGGGCAGAGCTAGCGACGAAGTTCGACGAGTTGGTAGTGGATCCACTCGAAGCCGACCTTGAGGCATACCGCAGCAGCCGGCAGGGACTGCGTGACGCGCTTCGCCGATGAGCCTCGTCCCCAGGCTTGGCTTCGCCGCAGCGACCTCCACAGGTTGATGATGACCTCTAGGGATCGGTTCCGTTGAGCCGCAGGCTGGGCTTTCCGGCTCGGCTGATGTGCGCGCGGGGCAGCGTTTCTCAAAGGGCGTCCAACCGGCCACAGCCACGTCAAAGAGGAGATACGGATGTCTGAAACCGCAATTTCGATGATCGGCCATGTGGGAACGGACGTCGACTACCGCAAAGTGGGCAGTGGCACCGACCTGAGCACGTTTCGATTCGCCACCACCCCACGCCGATGGGATCGCAACCAGCGCCAGTATGTCGACGGGACGACGAGCTGGATCTCCGTCCAATGCTGGCGGGCGTTGGCCGTTCACGTGAAGGACTCGGTCCGCCGCGGCGACCCGGTGATCGTCGTCGGCAAGCTCAAAACAGAGGAGTGGACCAAGGACGGTGTGCGCAACTCCCGCTTCGTCCTCGAGGCAGTGTCTATGGGACATGACCTCAACCGGGGGATCAGCACCTTTCACAAGGTCGCCCGCCAGGTTGAGGCGCCGGTCGACGAAGTCTTAGCTGCGACGGAGGCGTTGCAGGAGATAGAAGCGGCCGACGCGATCGGTGCAGGCGACTTCGAGTCCGACGCGAGCAGGTGGCGGGAGGCTTCCTGACCGATCGGGCTCCGCATCCGAGAGCGGGCACGCGATTGGGAAGGCGTGCGACTGGGTCGTAGGCTTCCTGACCATGGCCGAATACGTGTTCACGTTGCGCAATGTGCGCAAAGCCCATGGCGACAAGGTGGTCCTTGACAACGTCACTTTGTCATTTCTCCATGGGGCCAAGATCGGCATGGTGGGACCCAACGGGACCGGGAAGTCCACCTTGCTGAAAATCATGGCGGGGCTCGAGCATCCCTCCAACGGCGACGCCCTGCTCGACCCGGGCGCAACGGTCGGGATCTTGCTGCAGGAGCCGCCGCTCAGCGAGGGCAAGACCGTCCTCGACAACGTCGAGGAGGCAGTCAGCGGCGTCAAGTCACAGCTGGACCGCTTCAACGAGATCTCGGTCGAGCTGGCTGACCCCGACGCCGACTACGACACTTTGCTGGCCGAGATGGGCGACTTGCAAACCGATCTCGATCACGCCAGCGCCTGGGACCTCGACTCCCGTCTCGACCAGGCGATGGACGCCCTGCGCTGTCCACCACCTGATGTCCTGGTCGACCGCCTGAGCGGAGGAGAACGTCGACGGGTGGCGCTGTGCAAGTTGTTGTTGCAGCAGCCGGACCTGCTGCTGCTCGACGAGCCCACCAACCACCTCGACGCCGAGAGTGTTCAGTGGCTCGAGCAACACCTCTCGAAGTATCCAGGCGCTGTCTTGGCGGTGACTCACGATCGCTACTTCCTCGACAACGTGGCCGAGTGGATCCTCGAGCTCGACCGCGGCAAGACTCACCCGTACGAGGGAAACTATTCGACGTACCTCGAGACCAAGCAGCAGCGTCTTGTGGTCGAGGGCCGCAAGGACGCGAAGCGCCAGAAGATCTTGCTGCGTGAGCTCGAGTGGGTACGCTCCAACCCGAAGGCCAGACAGGCCAAGTCGAAGGCTCGGTTATCGCGCTATGAAGAGCTCGCCGCCGAAGCCCGGAGTCGCAAGGTCGACCTGCAGGAGATCAACATCCCGGCTGGCCCTCGACTCGGTGATGTAGTCCTCGAATCGTCCAACCTGGGTAAAGGATACGGCCAGCGGCCCTTGATGCATGGTTTGAGCTTCGCACTCCCACGTGCGGGCATCGTGGGTGTGATCGGCCCGAACGGTGTCGGCAAGACCACCTTGTTTCGCATGATCACAGCCGAAGAGACGCCGGACTCCGGCGAGCTCAAGGTCGGCGACACGGTCAAGATCTCCTACGTCGACCAGAGCCGCGGCGGCCTTGAGGCCAACAAGAATGTCTGGGAGGTCGTGTCGGATGGACTCGATCACATCAAGGTCGCCAACTTCGAGATGCCCAGCCGTGCCTACATTGCATCGTTTGGCTTCAAGGGACCAGATCAGCAAAAGTCGGCGGGCGTCCTGAGCGGGGGTGAGCGCAACCGTCTCAACCTCGCGCTCACGCTCAAGATGGGCGGCAACTTCTTGCTGCTCGACGAGCCAACCAACGACCTCGACGTCGAGACCCTGCAGTCACTCGAGGATGCCTTGCTCGACTTCCCCGGTTGCGCGGTGGTGATCAGCCACGACCGCTGGTTCCTCGACCGGGTGGCGACGCACATCTTGGCCTGGGAAGGCGACGCCGACGATCCGGCGCGCTGGTTCTGGTTCGAGGGCAACTTCGCTGACTACGAGCAGAACAAGGTCGAGCGACTGGGGGTGGAGGCGGCCCGTCCACACGCCGTGACCCACCGACGGCTCACTCGAGACTGACGGGCGAACCCATCGTCAGGCAGGCTGTGCTGAGAGCGTCGGATCGGGTTCGCCTGTCTGCAGCTCGTCGGCCACAGCAGTGAAAGCGCGGTGAATCGCGTCAAGGTCCTCTGGTGACACCACGTCGATCAACGAGGCGCGCACGCTGGCGACGTGGGCGGGTGCGGCGTCCACAAGCCGGTCGTAGCCAGCATCGGTCAGCCGGGCCCAGACACCCCGGCCGTCGGTTGAGCACTGGCGGCGCTCAACAAGACCGACCTGCTGCATGCGCGTCACCGTGTGGGTGATCCGGCTTCGGGAGTTCTTGACTGAGTCGGCGATCTCCGCCATGCGCAGGGAACGGTCCGGTGCCTCAGAAAGCCGCACCAAAATCTCGTACTCAGGCAGGGAAAGCCCATGCCTCTCCCGCAGATCGCGGTCGAGACGTTCGATGAGCAGGGTCGACCCGAGGAGGTACGCGCGCCAGGCACGCTGCTGATGCTGCGTCAGCCACTTAGCCGTCATAACGCGATCCCATAGAACAAGTTTATCGCTAAACTTCTCGGCGCGGGACCGAGTGAGCAAAACGCTCGGCTCCGGGTGGTGAGCTCACACTCGCTCGAGGATCATGGCCATCCCCTGGCCTCCCCCGACGCACAAGGTGATGAGACCAGTCGACTTGTCGTGGAAGTCGAGGGAGTTCAACATAGTCGCTTGCAGGCGGGCCCCTGTCATACCGAACGGATGGCCCACCGCGATCGCTCCGCCGTTGACGTTGAGCCGGTCGAGATCGATGCCGAGGTCCAGGTACGACGGCACAACCTGCGCCGCGAACGCCTCGTTTATCTCAACCAGGTCAATGTCGTCGATCGTCATTCCGGCGCGGCGCAGAGCCTGGTGTGACGCTTCGACGGGTCCCAACCCCATGATCTCCGGCGACAGGGCGCTGACGCCCGTGGAGATGATCCGAGCCAGCGGTTTGATGCCCAGCTCTCGGGCCTTGGTGTCGCTCATGATGACCACTGCCGCGGCTCCGTCATTGAGCGAGCAGCAGTTTCCGGCAGTGACCAGGCCATCGGGGCGAAAGACAGGCTTGAGCTGCGCGACCGCCTCATACGTGACACCTGGCCGAGGACCGTCGTCGGTCTCTACCTTGGTGCCGTCCGGTAGCACCACCGGGGTGATCTCCCGCTGCCAGAAGCCGGTAGCGATTGCTCTCTCCGCAAGGTTCTGGCTCCGGACTCCGAACTCGTCCAGCACCTGGCGACTGATCCCCCGGGACTGCGCGAGGTTCTCGGCAGTCTGGCCCATTGGGATGTAGATATCGGGCAGCGCGCCATCGTTTCGAGGATCGTTCCACAATGGCGCACCTCCTTGTGCCGCCTGAGCCGTGCGGTGTCCAGCGGCGGCGAAGGCCTCGTTGCGGGTGCCGGGGTGCGAGTCGGAGTTGCCGTTGACGAACCGGGATACCGTTTCAACGCCGGCCGAGATGAAGACATCGCCCTCACCAGCCTTGATCGCATGAAAGGCCATCCGCGACGTCTGGACACTCGAACCGCAGTAGCGGGTCACCGTTGTCGCCGGCAGGTGGTCGAAGCCGAGCAGCACGGCAACCACGCGGCCCATGTTGAATCCCTGCTCACCGCCGGGGAGCCCACACCCCAACATCAGATCGTCGATCTCAGTCGGATCCAACTCGGGCAGTTTGGCGAGCACTGCCGCGACCATGCTGGCCGCCAGGTCGTCGGCGCGGACATCTTTGAGGGAGCCCTTCTTCGCTCGGCCGATCGGTGACCGTGCCGTCGCCACGATGACAGCGTCAGGCATAGGCCCCTCCTCAGAGATTCGTGTGAGCCTCACCGAGCCTACTGTCACGCGGCCAACGGCCGAAACTGCCAAAATGAGCTGTGCCTCGACACGTCTTCATGCTCAAGCCGCGTTGGTCGGACCTAGACGCCTACAACCATGTGAACAACGTGACCTGGCTCGAGTACCTGCAGGAAGCCCGGGTCGACATGTTGTTCGTCCACGCTCCAACCCGCGGAGCGGAAGGTCTCGCCTCTGGTGTGTTGGTTGTCCGGGCGGAGATCGACTACCGACGAACCATGCACTTCCGCCAGGAGCCGTACCCCATAGAGATGTGGGTCTCCAAGATCGGTGGCGCATCTTTCACGATCAGCTACGAAATCGCTGACGACGATGCTGACGGCACCCGCCGGGTATACGGTCAGGCGTCGACAGTGCTGGCCCCTGTCGACCCGGTCAGTGGGCGACCAAGGCGCCTGAACGCAATTGAGCGCGCAGTGCTGAGCCGGTTCGTCGACTAGTTTTGCGCGGGCAAGGGCTCCGGGTGGTGGCGGTTCACCGGCTGGGCGGTCGGCGTCTGGAAGGGGCAGACGGCGTCTCCTCGAGGGAGATCAGGTCAGGGGGGTTGTCCGGCTCATCCGCCGAGTTGACCAGAAAATGTGCCGCCCTCGAGACGTACGCCCAGAACTGTCCGACCTGTTCATCCGTCATACCCGACGCTTGTAAGGCGGTGCGCATATGGGCCAACCACAGGTCTCGAGCCCGGGGGGTAACAGCGAAAGGGGCATGGCGCATGCCCAGTCGCGGATGCCCACGCCGTTTCGAGTATGTCGTCGGACCTCCCCAGTACTGCTCCAGGAACATCCTCAGATGCACCTCCGCCGGACCCAGATCCTCGTCGGGGTAGAGGGCGCGAAGCTCCGGGTCAGCGGCCACGCCGACATAGAACGTGCGGACCAGCCGCACGAATGTCTCGTGCCCGCCCACGGCGTCGTAGAAAGACTCGGTCTGCGAGGACGTCACCGCACCAGTGTCTCAGCCCGCGGGCGGACATGCAGAGGGCCGCGTTCACTGAGGCAATATTGGGGCACACATTTATTACAGCTCGGAGGTATGTATGACAATCACTCGCAACGCCAAGGCCCACTGGGAAGGCTCCTTGTTCGAAGGCAAGGGCCAAGTGAAGCTCGAGTCATCGGGGCTCGGTAGCTTCGACGTCACCTGGGCCTCGCGCGCCGAGGACCCCAACGGTCGCACCAGCCCCGAGGAGCTGCTCGCCGCTGCCCACTCCAGCTGCTTCAACATGCAGTTGTCGAACGTCTTGGTCAAGGCAGGCAACGAGGCACAATCCATTGACACGTCCGCAGAAGTGGACTTCAAGCCAGGCACAGGCATCACCGAGATTCGGCTGACCGTACGCGCAAAGGTCGAAGGACTCGACAACGATGCGTTTGTCACAGCTGCAGAGGCCGCCAAAACAGGCTGCCCCGTTTCGCAGGCTCTGAGGGCTACTCCGATCAAGCTGGACGCCGCGCTGGCGGAATAGGCCGACCCAGCCGGGCCCGAGAACCTCCGGGCGCTCACTCAGGAGGCGAGGATCGCCGGTCAGGTTGCTCGAGGTAGCTCAGACACCACTTCCTGCCGGAAGCGCTACTGGCTGTCCTCCGCCCGCCGGGCTCCAGAAGGTTCAGCGGACTGCGCTAAGGGGCCGGTGGCTCCCGGGCCGTTGGCATCGCCATGCAGAGGGCCCTCAGGAGCGCCGCTGGGCATGTCGCGGTGCCACACCATTCTCTGGGGGAGGGGAATCTCGATGCCGTCGGCATCGAAGCGGGCCTTGATACGTTCGCGCATCTCGCGGGCCACGCTCCACTGCTCGAGCGGAGCCGTCTTGAGCACCACCCGCACCACCACACCGTCGGGGTCCCAGCGCTCGACCCCCCACACCTCGGGTTCCTCGAGGATGTCGGAGCTGTACTCCGCGTCCTCCCACAACTGGTGCCCGACATCGCGCAAGATCTCGGTGACCCGGTCGAGATCCTCGGAGAACGCGACCGGTATGTCCAACACGGTGCGCGCCCAGTTCTGACTCATGTTGCCCACTGCGAGGATCTCGCCGTTACGGACGTACCACACTGTCCCGTTCACATCGCGAAGACGCGTCACTCGCAGCCCCACCGCTTCGACGGTGCCCGTGGCGGTTCCGACGTCGATGACGTCGCCAACGCCGTACTGGTCCTCCAGGATCAAGAAGATGCCGCTGAGGAAGTCTTTGACGAGACTTTGGGCGCCGAAGCCGAGCGCCACCCCCAGGATGCCCGCGCTCGCGATCAACGGCGCGATGTTGTACCCAATCTGCCCGATGACCATGACGACCACGACGGCAGCAACAACACCGGTGGAAATGCTCTTGAGGAGACTGCCCATCGTGGCGGCACGCTGCTCACGGCGCTCGGTCGCGGCGGGGTTGGGCTCGAGGAGTACCTGCTGAACCTTTCCGCGGCTGATGATCGCCGGTAGCGGTCCCTCGGCTGCCCGCTGAGTCACCTTCGAGATGGCACGGTGGAGCAGCCATCTCACTACCACCCCGAGCAGGATCAGGAGCAGAATCGACAGCGGTTTGGCGATCAACCAGTGCGACGCCTTGGCCAGCCACTCATTGCCGGTCACCTCGTCGACCAGGTGACACAACTCACTCCGGTCGGTCGGGCAGACAGGGTCTGTCACACCGTTCCTCTCGCTCGAACACCGACTCGTTGATCGAACTCTGTCTCGTTCAGGCTGACGCACCCATGACGGTACACAAACGCTCGGGGCAGTAACGTGGACGTGTGATCCTCGCAGACACCCCGCTGAACTGGCCTGAACCGCCACCGATGTCCGCCCTCGAGGCGTTGTTCATCTTCGTTGGCATTCCGCTCCTCCTCGCCGTGGCCATCACCGTCATGGTCCTTGCCCCGTCGCTCGCCAAGAGCAAGTCACCACGGGCCGGAAGGGACTGGCATGCCGAACCCGAGTGGTTCGGTGCGCCTCGAGCGGTCAGAGCGATCCAGGCAGGGCGCAACTCACGCCAAATCGACACCGAATCTGGTGACGGCTACGACCCTGCCTCGGCTGGTCATCATGGCAACACCGTCAAAGACGAGCAAGCCCTAACCGTCGCGCGAGACGATCAGGGCACGAGAGGCAACCGCGACCTGCCGGCGGGCACGAACGTACCCGTCCGCACCGAGCCAGTCACCGCTGGCCCGCCCGACGACTCGAGCCGCGACCAAACAGGTGGTGCAAGTGTCCGGTGGTGACGCCTTCAGTCACTTTGAGCGCCACGAGATCGACAAGGCTATCCGCGATGCTGAGCGTGTTTCTGGCCGGAACTTCTATGTGCACGTGGGTCAGTCGGCCGGAGACAGCCGCCGCACTGCGCTAGCCCTGCACGGTTCTGTAGCCGAACCGGCCAACAGCATCTTGATCCACGTCGATCCCACGGAGCGAACACTCGAGATCGTGACGGGATCAAGAGTGCGGGAGACGGTGGATGACCGCCACGTCGCGCTGGCCGGCCTGTCGATGCAGACGGCCTTCGAGGCGGGTGATCTGACCCGCGGACTCCTCGCCGTGATACAGCAGTTGGCTCAGCTCGCACGTCCGGTTCGCAGCCTGCACACCGAAACCCCGTAAACCGCCAGCCGGCTGGCGATGCTCCGGCGGGCCAGAGCCGGGGAGGCTCGCTAGGAACCGTCGGCGTCGCGGCGTTGCGCGGTCAGGGATCTGGCCACGTCGTCGCGCCCCTCGCTCACATATCGACGGGCAGCCGGATTGGCCGTGGTCGTCTTGAGCCATTCGTCCACGGTCTCAACGGTCTCCTCGGTCGCCAGTACCCGCGGAAACATGTACTCGAGAACGGTCGACGCATGGTGGACACCTCGCTTCTCCCAGATGTCATTGGCGACGCCGAGATAACGCTGAAGGTACGGCGCCAACACGGCTTCTTGACCCGGCTGACAGAAGTTGATGGCGATGCTCCGCATGGTTTCATTCGGTATGTCGTCACGCTCGACGGCTTGTGACCAGGCTTGTGCCTTGGTCTCGGGGCTCGGAAACGCCGCTCGAGCCCCAGCTGCTGCCTCTTGCCCGGCGATGGTGTTGTCACGCTGCAGCTCAGCGGCGATGGCAGCGTCATCGACACGACCTTCACGAGCCAGACCGTTCAACATCTCCCAACGCAAGTCGGTGTCGACGACCAAGCCTTGCAGAGACTGCGATCCATTGAGGAGACCGGCCAGTAGGTCGAGCGCCTCTGCACTGCGAGCGGCCACGCATAGCCCTCGAATGAAGGCGAGCTGCTGGTCGCTTCGGGGCTCGGCGCTTCGCAACAAGGCCAGCAGCCCTCCGTCCCAACGCTGCAACGCACCGGCTCGGTTCGGCGGAGCCGTATAGACGGTGGCGGCCATCGTGGTGCGTGCGATCAGGGAGCGCACGGCTGTCAGGTCGGACTCTGTGCCGAGGGCCCGCAGGACCAGTTCGATCCAGTCACTGGCTCTCATCTCACCGTCTCGAGTCATGTCCCAGGCGGCACCGAAACACAGCGCGCGCGCCAAGGAGTCGCCAATGCGGTCGACATGAGCAACCAAGGTCTCGAGCGACCGTTGGTCGAGGCGCACCTTGGAGTACGTGAGGTCCCCGTCGTTGAGCAGGACGAGGTCGGGTTGCTTGACCCCGACCAGTGCATCGACCAAGGTCTCCTCGCCCGACACGTCGGTTTCGACGCTCGTACGGCGGACGAGGCCGTCCCCGGTCATGTCATAGAGGCCTACGGCCAACCGGTGCCGGCGCAGGGTTGGGAAGTCGGGATGAGCGCTCTGGTGGATGGCGAACCTGGAGAAGTTGCCTGATTCGTCGACGTCGAACGAGGGGTGCACCGTGTTGACGCCTGAGGTCTGCAGCCACTCTTTGGTCCAAGAACCTAGGTCACGGCCGGAGGTTTCCTCGAGCGCCTTGAGCAGGTCTGTCAGCTCGGTGTTGCCGAAGGCATGCCGCTCGAAGTACACGCGCAGGCCCGCCAGGAACTCCTCTTCACCCACCCAGGCCACCAGTTGCCGCAGCGCCGAGGCGCCCTTGGCGTATGTGATGCCGTCGAAGTTGACCTCGACCGCCTCGAGGTCATAGTTGTCCGCTGCGATCGGATGCGTCGATGGCAGCTGGTCTTGCCGGTAGGCCCACGTCTTGCGGGAGTTGCAGAAACTCGTCCACGCCTCGGTGTACTTGGTCGCCTTGGTCGCCGTATGATGCGCCGCCCACTCGGCGAATGACTCGTTCAGCCACAAGTCGTCCCACCACCGCATCGTGACGAGGTCACCGAACCACATGTGCGCCATCTCGTGGAGGATGGTGTTGGCACGGCCCTCATAGGCCGCTCGTGTCTGCCGGCTGCGGAAGATGTAGTCGTCGCGGAAGGTAACACAGCCAGCGTTCTCCATCGCGCCCATGTTGTATTCGGGCACGAACAGCTGGTCGTACTTGCCGAACGGGTACGCCATGTCGAACGCGTCCTCGAAGAACCCGAAGCCCTGCTTGGTGACCTCGAAGATCTCCTCCGCGTCGAGGTGCTGCAGGAGCGACTCTCGCAGGAAGATGCCCAGCGGGATGTCACCCCGAGAGCCGTGGTAGGTGTCCTGAACGACGGCATACTCACCGGCCACGATCGCGGTGATGTAGGTGGATATCGGCTTGGTGGGCGCGAAGTGCCACGTTGCGGTGCCGTCGTCGACGTTCTCAGGCGCTGGCGTGGGTGAGTTGGAGACCACCTTCCACCCTGCCGGGGCGGTTACATGGAAGGTGAACACACTTTTCAGGTCGGGTTGCTCAAAGGTGGTGAACACGCGACGGGCGTCAGGCACCTCGAACTGCGTGTAGAGATAGACCTTGCCGTCCGCCGGGTCGACGAAGCGGTGCAGACCCTCACCCGTGTGGCTGTAGGTGCAGTCTGCGACGACCCGTAGCTCGTTTTCTGCGGCCAGACCGGTGAGCTCGATCCGGTTACCGGCATGGGCCGACGTGTCGACGGACCGGCCATTCAGGCTGATCTCGTGGACGGTGGCCCCGACCAGGTTCGCAAAGGTTGTGGCTCCCGGGTCGGCGCAGCTAAACCTCAGCACGGTTGTTGAAGCGAACGTGGTCTCCGAAGTGGTGAGATCCAAAGAGACGTCGTAGCTCGAGACGTCGATCAGGAGCGCGCGCGCAGCCGCTTCGTCGCGGGTGAGGTTGAGTCCAGGCATGATCGTTATCTTCGCATGATGGACCGGAATGTTTAGTGACGACCTCGGCTTGCATGTGGCATGAGTGCCATCACCCCCCGAACGCCACAAGGAGGAATGCCATCAATGAGCGACCCTTCGTCCTCCTCACACGTTGCCATCGCAGATTTCTGGTTCGACCCCATCTGTCCGTGGGCCTGGATCACGTCCCGGTGGATGAAAGAGGTCGAGCAGGTGCGTGGCGTCCGCACCCGATTCCACGTGATGAGCCTGACCTACCTCAACCAGGACAAGAATGTCTCCGACGATTACCGCAAGCTCCTGGCCACCGCCTGGGGGCCGGTGCGCGTGTGCATGGCCGCTGCCTCGCACCATGGGGAGGAGGTCCTGGACCAGCTCTACACCGAGATCGGCATCCGGTTTCACAACAAGGGCCTGGACCGGTCACGCGAAACCCTCGAAGAGGCACTCGACGCCGCGGGCCTGCCCGCCGAGTTGGCCGCTGCAATGGACTCCCCGGACTATGACGAATTCATCAAGGTCTCGCACCATGCCGGCATGGACCAGGTAGGAAACGAGGTTGGAACTCCGGTCATATCCGTGGAGGGGATAGCGTTCTTCGGCCCGGTCGTGACGCCTATCCCGCGGGGCGAGGCTGCCGGTCGGCTGTGGGACGGCGTGCGACTCGTGGCGGGCACTGAGGGCTTTTACGAGCTCAAGCGCACCCGGACCACCGAGCCAACCTTCGACTGACAAGATCGGATTCATGCGCGTTCACCTTGGCACCGACCATGCAGGGCTTGAGCTGAAGGACCACCTCGTCGAGTGGCTACGCAAGCACGGCCATGAGCCGCTCGACCACGGTCCAGATGAGTTCGACGCCGAAGATGACTACCCGGTCTTCTGCCTGCGCGCAGCATTGGCGGTGGTCGACGATCCCGGCAGTCTAGGCGTCGTCATCGGCGGCTCAGGCAATGGTGAGCAGATCGCGGCCAACAAGGTCGAAGGTATCCGTGCGGCGCTGGCATGGTCTGAGGAGACCGCGGAGCTGGCACGGCTCCACAACAACGCAAATGTGATCTCCATCGGTGCCCGGATGCACTC
>JACCSH010000116.1 GCA_013813125.1 Nocardioidaceae bacterium
GGCGAACGAGGTCATGTGGTTGTAGGAGGTCGCCAGGCTGACACCGGCGACAAAGCCGTGGTCGAGAATGATCCGATTGCCGTAACCAGCGTTGTAGTACGCCTGTGCTACCCGGCCATCGGCGGCCGCGTAGACCGCAGAACCGCAGGCTGCCGAGAAGTCCGTCCCGTCATGGAGCTTGTACACGCGCAGAACAGGGTGCAAACGCATGCCGTACGGCGACGTCACGTACGTGCTCGAGACGGGATAGCCCAAGATGGCGTCGTCAACGGGCGCCTCCGGCGGATCGTTGGAAGGCGGAGGCGACGATTCGGCCGGGGGAGCCGGCGGTGCAGGGGGAAGTGGGCTCACGTTGCGGTCGGCCCGGCGCTCAGCGCGGCGCTCGGCCGCCCGGTCAGCCTGACGCTCGGCCTTGCGCTCGGCCTGCCGTTCCGCTCGGCGCTCGGCCTGCCGCTCCGCTCGGCGCTCGGCCCGGCGCTCGGCCAACTCGCGCAGCATCCGCTCGGTGCGCTCCCTTTCGGCCTCGAGGCTTGCCAACTTCTTCAGCTCAGCACGTTTGGCTGCCTCGACACGCTCCCGCTGGTATCGCAGCGTCTGAACCTTCCGGGCAACCTCTCGTTCTGCCTCGGCAGCCTGGGCTTCGAGGATCTGCTCGGATACCAAGTTCTCTGCCGCCTGGGCACGGCTCTGCTGCACGGATTGCTTGGTCTCCAAGACCCGCTCCTGGGTCAGCCCCAGGAGCACCTCCTGGGCTTGAAGCTCTTGGAGTGCCACTGACTCCTTGTTGACCACCGTGTCGACGTCTTGAATGCTGTCCACTGCCTCGGTGGCATCTTGGGAGTCAAAGGCAACCTCGAGGCTGGAAAGCCCGATCCCCCCGGACTGATAGTTCGAGACTGCATAACTGGCCAGCGAAGCCCGTGTAGCGGTGACGTCCAGGCGGCCTTGCTTGCGGTCCAGGCGGGCGTTCTGGAGACGGATCTTTGCATTCTCAAGCCTGCGCTGCATCTCCTCGTCGTAGCGCTCTGCTTCTGCAACCTGTTCGCGGAGTTGGGCCAGATAGGACCGAGCGCTGGAGAGGTCGACGCGGGCTTGCTCTACGAGCCGCTGTGCGCGCAGCAGATCCGCGGACACTTCGTGGATGCGCGAGGAGGTCTCCTCGATGCGCTTCTCAACCGACTGCTTCTTTTCGCGCAGATCGTCATCTCGTCTGGCCACGCTCGCAGAAGGGTTGACCATGCCAGTGACGACAGATACGCAGAGCAGTGCCACAACGGCGCTCACGCGTGTTCGCCGGCGGTAGCCGAGAGGGGAGGTGCGATGCAAAGCAGACGCCTTACGTGGGGTCGGCGGTGGGTTCGGCCACCTGACGGTAACCCACGCAGGTCATACCATGAGGTATTTGCGCGTCATGATGAGAGTGGGAATTGTTGCGAGGACGACAGCGATGACAGTTATCGCGCCCATCGCCAGATACGCGGCGTCCATGTCGACCCACCGCCAGAACCGGACCTCGCGTTCGAGCCACGGAACGAAACGTAACATAACCAACAATAGCGACCCGCACGCGAGGGCGGCGCCGATCAGGGCAGAAAAGAGGATCTCCAGCAGAAACGGGAGCTGAATGTAGAGGCTCGAGGCGCCCACCAGTCGCATGATGCCGATCTCCCGTCGGCGAGCCATCGCTGCCAGCCGAATTGTGTTGGACACCTGCAGCACCGATGCGACGATCAGCAAAGCTGCTCCCCCGAGCGCCAGCCGCTGGAGGGTGGTGAGGGTGTCGTACACCGGATCGAGCTGCTCTCGCAGATTGACCACCTGCTCGACGCCGGGCAGGCTCTGCACCTCTGCGAGAAGTTCTTCGTCGTCGTCGGGCGAGGCGAGTGTCGCCCAGTAAGCGGTCGACATGTCAGAGACCTCGAGTTCCTCGGCAATCGACGACTCGTTGCCCTCCGAGTCGGAGTAGCGAGCGACGAACCCCTCATAAGCCTCCTCACGCGTCTCGTAGCGGACCTTCGATACATAGTCGCTGCCCCGGAGGGTTCGCTCGACGACCGCCTCCTGATCCTCGGTCGCCTCGCCCTCGATGCACGGCAGTGCCTGGGAGTTCTTCGCACAGAACACGATCTTGACCTCGAGACGAGACCCCAGGTCCTGTTCGATCAGGGCGATCTGCGACCTGATCAGCAGGCCGAGGCCTACCAAGGTGAGGGAGATCCAGATGGTCAGGACGACCGCGATCGTCATCGATACGTTTCGACGCAGCCCGCTGCCAAGCTCGGAGGCCACATATCTCAGCTGCATCGGCTCGAGAAACCTCTTGTACGGCGGCACTCACATCTGCGCAGCGCCAGCGAACAAAGCGTCGACGCCAGATCGCCTGGTGGACTCAACTCTGATACCCGTACACTCCGCGGGCCTGGTCGCGCACCACCCGCCCTGACTGTAGCTCGATCACCCGCTTGCGCATCTGGTCGACGATGCCGTTGTCATGCGTCGCCATCATCACGGTGGTACCGGTGCGATTGATGCGGTCGAGAAGCTTCATGATCCCGACCGAGGTGGTCGGGTCGAGATTGCCGGTCGGCTCGTCGGCGATCAAGATCATCGGCCGGTTCACAAACGCCCGCGCGATGGCAACTCTCTGCTGTTCGCCACCGGACAGCTCGTCCGGCCGCCGTTGACCTTTGCCGTCGAGCCCGACCATCTCGAGCGTCTCTGGAACCAGCGCGCGGATGGCGGACTTCGGCTTGCCGATGACCTGTAGTGCGAAGGCGACGTTCTCGGTCACCGTCTTGTCGGGCAACAGCCGGAAGTCCTGAAAGACGGTCCCGATCTGGCGGCGCAGGCCAGGCACCTTCCAGCTTGCCATCCGGTTGATCTCTTTGCCGGCGACGAACACGCGGCCCTGAGTGGGCCGTGCCTCACGCAACACCAGCCGGAGGAATGTGGACTTGCCGGAACCGGAGGCTCCGACCAAGAACACGAACTCGCCCTTGTCGACCGCGACGTCGACGGTGTTGAGCGCAGGACGATGAACGGTGTCGTAAGCCAAGGTGACGTTTTCGAACCGGATCACTGGCCCGAGTCTAGGGGACAGATTTCGCCCCGCTCCGTATGTGGCAGGCTCGGCGAGCCCTGTCAGACTCGGCACATGGGTGCCTCCTTGTCTGCCAGCACTTGGGACATCGATCGCACTGAGCAAGCAAAGCGAGCGGTGGCGTTGGTCTTCGCGGCCAACGGGTTGGCGCTCGGGTCGCTGTTGTCGCGCACCCCCGCCGTCAAGTCCGGTCTCGGCCTCAGCGCTTCTCTGCTCGGCCTCCTGCTGGTGTGCATGTCCATCGGCGCGCTGGCTTCTCTTCCCGCCGCCGGTGCAGTGGTGCACCGTCTCGGTACCGCTCGGTCGGTAGTGGGCAGTGCCGCCGCGGAGACGACCGGGCTTCTGCTCGCCTCCTTCGGCCTTGGGCTCGGGTCGGTTGCGCTCACCGGTCTGGGTCTGGTCGCCATGGGTTTCGGCAACGGCCTGTGGGACGTGTCGATGAATGTCGAAGGTGCGGCTGTCGAACGGCTGCTCAATCGCACCGTGATGCCTCGGTTTCATGCCGGCTGGAGCCTCGGCAGCGTCGCGGGCGCAGGGATCGGGGCGCTGTGCGCCGTATCAGGAGTTGGGCTGGTCCCTCAGCTCATCGCGACGGCGGCGCTTCTCGTGCCGCTTGTCGGGTTCAGCGTGCGGCGCTTTCGTCCGGTCGAGGTGGAGACGTCTGAGGAAGCGGGCCAGGCCCGCTCGAGGTCGTTGCTGCTCCGGGCCTGGCGTGACCGCAGGACCTTGATGGTGGGCCTGATGGTGATGGCTTTCGCCTTCACCGAGGGAGTTGCCAATGATTGGTTGGCAGTGGCGTTCGTCGAGGGGCTCGACAGTTCGGAGACGGTAGGCGCGATTGGATTCGGGGTGTTCGTCACAGCAATGACCCTCAGCCGCCTGACCGGTGGAGCAGTGATCGACCGGTGGGGTCGCGTTAGCGTGCTGCGCGGCACGGCAATCCTGGCTGCGGTTGGCGTGACGTTGGTGATCCTTGCCCCTGCGCCGCTCCTGGCGATCGTCGGAGCGTTCTTGTGGGGGCTCGGCGCGGCTCTCGGTTTCCCCGCCGGAATGAGCGCCGCCGCAGACGACCCGGGACGAGCCGCGCTGCACGTGTCCGTCGTCGGGTCGATCGGCTATACCGCGTTCCTGGCCGGACCGCCGCTTGTCGGCTTCTTGGGTGATGCCTTCGGGATACGCCAAGCGCTCACGGTGGTGTTGGGTGCGCTGGTCGTGGCCCTCAGCACATCAACGGCAGCGCGCCCACTCGAACTGCCGGGTCGGCGCGGAACCTCGCCTATCTGAGGGTTGGGTCAGTTTGATATCGCACCTGCTGCGGATCGGCGCCACCGGATGCCCGCCTCGATGAAGCCATCGATCTCGCCGTCGAGAACGCTCGAGGGATTGCCTTCTTCGTAGTCGGTGCGCAGGTCCTTCACCATCTGGTAGGGGTTGAGGACGTAGCTGCGCATCTGGTCGCCCCAGGATGCCTGCACGTCGCCGCGCATCTCGTCGAGCGTGGCCTTCTCCTCCGCCCGCTTGAGCGCCAGCAGCTTGGCTTTGAGGATCACCATGGCGGTGTTCTTGTTCTGAAGCTGGCTCTTCTCGTTCTGGACGGCGACCACCAGCCCGGTCGGCAGGTGGCTGAGCCGCACCGCGGAGTCGGTCGTGTTGACGCTCTGTCCGCCGGGGCCAGAGGAGCGGAATACATCGACTCGGAGGTCCTCCTCGGGGATGTCGATCTCGTCGGTCTGCTCGAGCACCGGCACCACCTCGACGGCGGCAAACGACGTCTGACGGCGGCCTTGGTTGTCGAAGGGCGAGATGCGCACCAACCGATGGGTGCCTTGTTCGACGCTCAGCGTGCCGTAGGCGTAGGGAACCCGGATCGCGAAGGTAGCCGACTTGATGCCGGCTTCCTCGGCGTACGACGTGTCGTAGACCTCCGTGCCGTGGCCGTGACGTTCAGCCCAGCGCAGGTACATCCGCATCAACATCTCGGCCCAGTCGGCGGCATCGACACCGCCCGCACCTGACCGGATCGTCACCAGTGCATCGCGCTCGTCGTACTCGCCTGATAGCAGCGTCCGCACCTCGAGCGCGTCGATGGACTTCGCCAGCCGGTCGAGCTCCACATCGGCCTCTTCGACGGCGGAGGCATCAGACTCCTCCTGCGCCAGCTGGACCAGCACCTCGACGTCGTCGAGGCGCGACCGGATGCCAGAAACCCGGTCGACCTCCGACTGAAGTGCCGAAAGGCGCCCGGTCACCCGCTGCGCGTTCGCCTGGTCGTCCCAAAGATTCGGTGCCGCGACCTCTTCGGCCAGCTCGGCGATCTCCGCACGCATCGCGTCAAGGTCGAGCACCTGCTCGATGCTGTGCAAGGTGGAGTCGAGCGCCCTGATGCGTTCGGAGAAGTCGGGGCCGGCCACGGACGCTAGGGTACGCGGTCGGCATCCCGTTTCCAGGACTCCTCAGCGACCCGAACTGCTCCAGCCACCGTCGGCCGTCTGCGCGCTCGAAGGGTCGTCGGCCGAGCTACGGCTGCGCGGCTGAGGCGACGAGTCCTCCTGAACATCTTTACCGCCGGGCTCGGCCCATGGGTCACGATTCGGTGCGTTCGGCGCGGATTCGGGGTCCTGGTCGATGCGTTCGGCCACGTCGGCGTCCTCTACCTGCTCTTCGTAGGGAACGCCCTCTTGCTCGATCGGCTTGTCTGTCATGCCAGTGGTGTACCCAACCAGACGACAGTTACCTCGAATCACCGGATCGACGCCGCCCGGCCGCGACTGCAACTGCCCGCCCGACGGTGATGCAGCCATCAGGACGTGACCATGGACCGGATGACCCGCAGCCCCACCGACAACCGGGCCAGGTCCGCCTCGTCGTCAGCGAGAATCTCCTCGAGTGTCGCGGTCGCTCGGGAGACGACCACTGAATCGCCAACCTCCCACTCGGCGACCTGACCCTCAGCCGGCTCGTCGGGTTTCGCGGCAGCGAGCACCTGCGCAGTGAGCTCTGCGTGGACAGCATGGAAGTCGTCACGCAACGAGGCGCGCGCCATCGTCTGCCAGCGATCGTCTCGCGGCAACGCGGCGATCTTTGCGGCGAACTGGCTGAGCCCCAGCCGCTCAGCCAACGTGGCGTGGACCTCCGCTACCTCCACCGCGTCGAGTCCGTCTCGTTTGGCGATCTCGACGATCTCGAGAGCAGCATACGCAAACGGCAGAATGGCGACCTTGGTGGCGAGGTCCTCGGCGACGCCTCGGTCCATCAGCTGGTCCCGCTGCGCCTTGAAGTCATCGGCCTGTACGCCGACCAACAGGCCCGGCAGCGCGGGCAGCACTCGTTGGATCTCGCCACCGAAGTGCTCGGCGGTGGCCTCGGAATCGAGGGGGGGTCTGCGGTGGTTGACCATCCACCGGCTTGCCCGCTCGATCAGTGCCCGCACCGCCAGGCGCATCTCGGTCTGGACGTCGGCAGAGACCACGTTGTCCAGCTCGTTGATCTGCTGAACCAGCTGACCCGAGCCGTAGATGCTCTGGCAGACGAGGTGGGCCCGAGCCAGCTCTTCGGCCGTTGCGCTGGTCTCCTGGCTGAGCCGGTGGAAGAACGTGATGCCGGCAGAGTTGATCATGTCGTTGACTATCTGGGTGACGATGATCTCGCGGCGCAGTGGATGCTCCTCCATCTGCGCTCGGTAGACCGTGCGCATCTTGCTCGGGAAGTACCGGTACAGCTGGCCGCGCATGAAGGGATCGTCGGGCAGATCGGTCGAGAGCAGTTCCACAGAGAGCACGATTTTCGTGTACGCGAGCAACACAGACAGCTCAGGGGCGGTCAAGGCCAAGCCGGCGGCCTGGCGTGCAGCGAACTCTTTCACGCTCGGCAGGAACTCGATCTGGCGATCGACAAGTCCTTTGCGTTCGAGCCGGCGGATCCAGGACTCATGCACGTGCATGAGCGGTTTTGCTCCGGCAACGGCACTCGCGAGTGCGAGGTTCTGTCCGTAGTTGTCGGCAAGAACCAGCTCGGCCACCTCGTCCGTCATCGACGCCAGGAGAGAGTTGCGCTGCTTTTCGGTCAAGTCTCCTGCGGTCATGACCCGGTCGAGCAGGATCTTGATGTTGACCTCATGGTCGGACGTGTCGACACCGGCTGAGTTGTCGATGAAGTCAGTGTTGATGCGTCCACCGTTCTGCGCGTACTCGATGCGTCCACGCTGCGTCACCCCGAGATTGCCACCCTCCCCAACCGCATGGCAGCGCAGGTCCTGACCGTTCACCCGGATCGCGTCGTTGGCCTTGTCGCCGACTTCGGCATGAATCTCGTTGACTGCTTTCACATAAGTGCCGATGCCGCCGTTCCAGAGCAGGTCGACCGGCGCCTGCAAGATCGCCTTCATCAGCTCGGCAGGAGTCATCGCACTGACCGAAGACTCAAGACCCAGCACCTCTGCGACCTCAGGTGTCATCGGGATGGACTTGAGGGTGCGAGGAAAGACTCCACCTCCATTGGAGATCAGCGACGTGTCGTAGTCGGCCCAGCTCGAGCGCGGCAGCTCGAAGAGCCGGCGCCGTTCGGCATACGACCGCGACCGGTCAGGCGAAGGGTCGAGGAAGATGTGGCGATGGTCGAAGGCAGCAACCAGCCCAGTGTGCTCGCTGAGCAGCATCCCGTTGCCGAAGACATCTCCGCTCATGTCGCCGATGCCCACACAGGTGAAGTCCTCGCTCTGACAATCGATGCCTCGCTCGCGGAAGTGTCGTTGCACCGCCACCCAGGCGCCGCGTGCAGTGATACCCATGGCCTTGTGGTCATAGCCAACCGACCCACCGGAGGCGAAGGCGTCACCGAGCCAGAAGCCGTACTCCTTAGCCAACCCGTTAGCGATGTCGGAGAACGTAGCGGTTCCTTTGTCGGCGGCGACGACGAGGTAGCTGTCGTCGGAGTCGTGGCGCACCACGTGCGCTGGGGGCACCGGCTCACCGGCAGCCAGGTTGTCGGTGATGTCGAGCAACCCGCTGATGAAAGTCTTGTAGCAGGCAACGCCTTCGGCGAGCCAAGCGTCGCGGTCTGCGGCGGGGTCGGGCAGTTGCTTGCAATAGAAGCCACCCTTGGCGCCGACGGGCACGATGACAGCGTTCTTCACCATCTGAGCCTTGACGAGGCCCAGAACCTCGGTGCGGAAGTCGTCGCGTCGGTCCGACCAGCGCAGCCCCCCGCGTGCAACAGCCCCGAAGCGCATGTGCACGCCCTCGACCCGCGGCGAGTACACGAACACTTCGAACTGTGGGCGCGGTGCCGGAAGGTCGGGAACGGCCTCGGGCTCCAACTTGAAAGAAATATAGCTCTTGAACTCTCCATCTGCGTCGGGCTGGAAGAAGTTGGTGCGCAACGTCGCCTTGATCGCGCTCAGGTAGCTGCGCAGAATCCGATCGTGGTCAAGGCTCGCAACCGAGTCGAGGCTCTCCACGATCTCGCGTTCGAGCGCTTCCATGCGGTGCGAGCGCCTTGGCTCGTCGGCAGCCGGAGACTTCCCGGGCTCGAACCGTGCGACGAAGAGGTCGACGAGCAGACGGGCGAGCGGGACGTTCGCGCGAAGCGCGAGCTCGATGTAGTCCTGGCTGTACGGAAGACCTCCCTGGCGGAAGTACTTGGCATATGCCCGCAGAATCGACACCTGCCGCCAGTCGATGCCGCCTTCCAGCACGAGCGCCGAAAAGCCGTCGCTTTCTGCCTTGCCCGACCACACCGCCATAAACGCCGACTGAAAGAGGGAACGGGCCCCCTCGGGCATCGGCGACGAGCGACGGAGTCCGAAGTCATAGATCCAGGCGACCCCAGTGGTCCGGTCGATCTGGTAGGGGCGCTCGTCCACGACCTCGACGCCCATCGCCGACAGGACCGGCAGCACATCGGACAGGCTGAGCGGTCCACCGGTACGGAACAACTTGACCCGTGCCTCGCTGTCTGCTGCGTCGAAGGGCTCATACAGTGACAGGGCGATCGGTGCATCACCCAGCCGTTCCAGTCGACGCACGTCTGCGGCAGCGACCCGGGGTAGGAAGTCCTCCCGGTAAGCCCCGGGAAACGCGTCTGCGTAGACCCTGGCAAGGCGTGTGCCGTTGCCTTCGCCGAACTCCTCGGTAAGGGCGACCGCGAACTCATCGGCCCAGGATCGGGTGGCCTCGGCGAACTGCTCCTCGAGAGCGGCCTCGTCGAAGTCGGCCAACGTCTTACCGGGCGCCGACCGCGCCACGAAGTGCAGACGGGCGAGAACCGACTCACTCACCCGAGCGGTGTAGTCGACGGACTCGGCGCGAATCGTCTCTTTGAGAATCCGCTGCATCCGCTCGCGGACACTCGTGGTGTAGCGGTCACGCGGAAGGTAGACGAGACACGAGAGGTAGCGCCCGTAGGTGTCGCGACGGACGAAGAGCCGCAGCTGCCGGCGCTCGCGCAGATGCAGAACGGCGCGTGCCACCGGCAGCAGCTCATCAACCGAAGTCTGGAACAACTCGTCGCGCGGGTAGGTCTCCAGGATGTCCATGAGAGCTTTGCCGCTGTGGCTGAGTGGCGAGAACCCCGAGCGTTCGAGCAGCTGGGCAGCCTTGTCGCGAAGGACCGGGATGCGCGTCAGACTCTCGGTGTACGCCGCTGAGCTGAACAGGCCCAAGAAGCGCCGCTCACTGCAGACCTCACCGGACTCGTCGAAGCACTTCACGCCGACGTAGTCGAGATAGACGGGACGGTGCACGGTCGATCGTGAGTTCGCTTTTGTGATGATCAACAGGGTCTTCTCGCGGGCCTTGGCCCTCCCCTCGGGGGGGAGTTTTCCGTACGAAGCCGACATGTCTTGGTCAGCACGCAGAATTCCGAGGCCGGTGCCCGGAATGGCGCGGAGCACGTCCTCGCCTTCGACAGTCTGCAGTTGATACTCGCGGTAGCCGAGGAACGTGAAGTGATCGGCGGCGAGCCAATCCAGGAGCGCCCGCCCTTCAGCGACTTCGGCGACCGGCAGGGGAGGCGGCTCAGCCTCGAGGTCTGCCACGATCTGGCGCGCCTGTTCGCGCATCTTGGTCCAGTCTTCGACCGCCTCACGCACGTCGCGGAGCACCCGGAGCAGCGTCTGCTCGATGTGCTCGAGCTCAGCGGGATCGGCCTGGTCGATTTCGATGTGCATCCAGGACTCGCGGACGAGGTCCGTCGCATTGTCCGCCTCGACGCCGTCGCCGTCAGAGAGCCCGTTCAACTGGCCGGTCACGTCCCGGCGCACGAGCAGCTGGGGATGGATGACCACATGGATCGAGCGGTCCTCGGCTGTGAGGGCCATGGTGACGGAGTCGACCAGGAACGGCATGTCGTCGGTGACGACCTCGATGACGCTGTGCCCGTCTGCCGACCATTCGCTGTCGTCGATGGACGGGGTGAACACCCGTACTACGGCGGTGCCCTGAGGTCGCGTCGTCGCAAGGAGGTAATGGCTGACGGCCGCGCCGTAGATGTCGATGCCGCTTCGGCCGAGGATGTCCTCGGGAGGCACGTGGTGGTAGTAGAGCTTGAGCAGGTCGCTCACGTGACCGCGATCCACCCGTGCTCCCCGCTTGCGCTGGTCAGCGATCTTGAGCGCGTCGACGATCAACTGGTCCTTGGCGTCTTCAAGCCTGCTGCTGTGCATGCGCGAGATACCTGCTCTTGCCGCGGGCGTCACGGCGCCGAAACGCCGCAGCCACACGCCGATGTGTGGCAATACGACCCTAGACCTCAAAGGAGAGGGAGGCGGAGGGGGTCAGAGCTCAGATCGCAGGTCCCAGAGAAGGGGGTAGTAGCGCAGCGGCAGTCGGCTGCGCAGATAGGCACCTCCGGCCGACCCACCGGTACCTGGTTTGGTGCCGATCACGCGCTCGACCATGGTGACGTGGCGCGCCCGCCACCCAATGGCCAGCTCATCGTGCTGGATGAGCGCCTCAGCGAGCTCCCAGACGTCGAAGTAGCGATCCCGGTCCTGTGCCGCCGCCAGCAGGGACTGGCGCACCTCTGCCTCTGACGAGACGCCCAGTCCACGGCAATCCAGGAAGGCCAGGAAGGCGTCCCATAACGTCGGCTCGTCGAGCCGCCGGTGCAGCCGTGCCGTCTCGTCCTTCGTCAACCCCTGGAAGCGGCGTACGAACGAGAGATCCTTGGCACCGGAGACGAACTCGAGCTCACGGAACTGCACGGACTGGAAGCCGCTTGCCGGCGAGAGGTGCTGCCGAAAGGCGAGGAAGTCCTGTGGGGTCATGGTCTCGAGTACGTCGACCTGCTCGATCAGTACCCGCTCGATGACGTGTACCCGCGTGAGCAGGTGTTTGGCCAGCCACACCTGGTCGGCGAACATCGCCTCCCGAACCGCCTCGACCTCGTGCAGCAGCAGTTTGAACCACAGCTCGTAAACCTGGTGGATGGTGATGAAGAGCAACTCGTCATGAGCAGGTGGCTCGGACTCCAGATGCTGCGAGGTCAAGAGCCGCTCGAGCTGCAGATAACTGCCGTACGTCAGCTTTGCGCTGCCGGACTCACCGAAGTTGGTGTCGACGCCTGACCACTCCCCGACGGTCGGGTCGACCGAGGCGTCCTTCCCGGCCTTCATGGCAAATTCCGTCGGGTGCTCACTTCTTCAGGCTACTGCCGATAGCGCTCTGCCTGGCGATGCAATGATTTCGCCATGGACGTGCGCGCCGAGATCAACTATTCGAACTCCTCGCCCGAGAGGGCTTTCGCGCTGAGCATGGACCCAGCGTTCCGCTCGGCGGTCTGCGAGGCGACGCATGCCACCTCCTATGACGTCGACATCCGCGAGGACGACTCCGGGGGCGCTTCCGTCACCATCACCCGCACAGTACCGGCAGACCTTCCCGACATCGCCAGGAAAATTATCGGAGACACCGTTGAGGTGATGCAGGTCGAGAATTGGAGTGCTCCGGGCCGCGATGGGCGGCGCACCGCCGAGCTCATCATCTCGATCAAGGGCCAACCGGCACAGATGGTGGGATCGGTTTCGCTGGAGCCATTCGCAGACGGCTCTCGGATGCGCATTGTGGGGGATGTGAAGGTGCGCATTCCCTTTGTCGGCAGGAAGATCGCGGCCGAACTGGCCAAGGCGATTGTCGCCGCCGCGGCTGCGGAGGAGCGCACCGGATTGTCCTGGCTCGGCCGCTAGTGCCGATCACACCGGGCGCGTCGGCCCGGTTTTGTCGGCGGGCTCTGACACCGTTGTCCTCATGGATGACCCAGCCGAGATCTTGATGGCCAGCGGAGTCGTGCGAGCCTGCCCGGACTGCATCGGTGAGCGTATTTTCGTGTCGACCGATGAGTGCGCTGGAGAGGCGTGTGAGTTCTGCTGCACCGAGTGCGGAGCCGCCATCTTGATCGACCCCGCGTTCGACTACTACGTCACCGTCAAGCGCGTCGCCTGATCTCCTGAAGCGGCTCGCACGTACTGCCGGCTATGCGGCTGCCCTGGCAGAGCAGCCGCTGGTTCAGCTAGTCGGATACCCCCATATGGGGGTACCGGTAGTCCCTCGCCGGAGCGAAAGTCTCCTTGATCGAGCGAGGCGACACCCAACGCTGCAGGTTGAGTGCCGAGCCAGCCTTGTCGTTGGTGCCGGACCCTCTCGCCCCTCCGAACGGCTGCTGGCCGACGACCGCGCCGGTCGGTTTGTCGTTGATGTAGAAGTTGCCCGCCGCAAATCGAAGGGCCTCCATCGACCAGCTGATCGCCTTGCGGTCCTGAGCGATGACGCACCCGGTGAGCGCGTACTGCGAGAACGACTCCAGCTGGGACACCGCAGCCTCGAACCTGTCGTCGTCATACACGTGCACGGCAAGGATCGGACCGAAGTACTCGGTGTCGAACATGACGTCGGTCGGGTCGTCGGCGTGTACGACGGTCGGACGAACGAAGTACCCCACCGAGTCATCGACCCTGCCTCCGGCGAGGACATCGAGGGTTCGCGACGCGTGTGCTGACTCGATTGCGGCCTTGTGCTTCTCGAACGCTCGCCGGTCGATCACCGCGCCCATGAAGTTGGACAGGTCGGTGACGTCTCCCACTGCCAGCGAGTCGACCTCGGCGAGGAAGTCGTCTCCCATCTTCTTCCAGACTGACCGGGCGATGTAGGCGCGTGACGCCGCCGAGCACTTCTGGCCCTGGTACTCGAATGCGCCGCGTGTCATCGCCGTCCGCACGACGTCGGGGTCGGCCGACGGATGAGCGATGACGAAGTCCTTGCCACCGGTCTCTCCGACGATTCGTGGGTAACCGCGATAGCCGCTGATGTTCTCGCCGACCGTCTGCCAAAGATGGCGGAAGGTAGCCGTCGACCCTGTGAAGTGGATACCGGCGAGGTCGGGATGAGACAGCGCCACGTCGGAAATGGCCGCCCCGTGCCCGGGAAGCATGTTGATCACACCTGGAGGCATTCCCGCTTGCTCCAACAGTCTCATCAAAAAGTGGGCCGAGAACTGTTGCGTCACGGACGGCTTCCACAGCACCGTGTTCCCCATCAGGGCCGGCGCGGTCGGGAGGTTGCCCGCGATCGCGGTGAAGTTGAAGGGGGTGATGGCGTAGACGAAGCCCTCGAGCGGGCGGTGGTCCGTGCGGTTCCAGACCCCTTTGCCGTTGGCCATCGGCTGCTCCCCCAGAATCTGCCGGGCGAAGTGGACGTTGAACCGCCAAAAGTCGATCAGCTCGCAGGCCGAGTCGATCTCTGCCTGCCAGACAGTTTTGGACTGCCCGAGCATGGTCGCCGCGTTGAGCGTCTGGCGCCATGGACCGGCCAACAGCTCAGCGGCCTTCAAGAGGATGGCGGCCCGGTCGTCGAACGACATCGCCCGCCAAGCCGGTGCAGCATCGGCTGCTGCCGAAATCGCTGCCTCTGCATCGGCTGCCGTCGCTCCCCGAGTGACTCCGAGCACCTGCTGATGGTTATGAGGCTGCACAACGTCGAACGCCTCACCGCCGCCCCAGCGTTGCTCGCCGCCGACGGTCGCCTTGAGCTCCACCTGCTCCTTCTGAAGCTCAGCGAGGCGCTGTTCCAGCTCACTGCGCTCGAAACTGCCGAGGGCGTAGTCGAGGTTGGGCTCGTTGATCGGTGAGGGGACGGTCGAGATGGCATCCATGCAGTGAATCTTGCCACGCAGGACCTGGCTCGGCGAAGACGGAGAAACCCCGGCCGGACGGGGCGATGTCAGGCCGACTTCTTGGCGACCTTCTTGGCGGCGGGCTTCGCCGGGGCCTTAGCCGCGCTCCTTTTCGCGACCTTGCCGGCGGCTGGCTTCGAGTTCGAGGACGACCTGGTGCTGGTCGCCTTCTTCGGGGGACTGCTCTTGGACGCAGCCATCACGTCTGAGCCGGAGTCTGATGTCGTGCCGCTGCCCTCTCTGCGCTTCTTGGCCGCCTCCACGCTGGCCCGAAGGGCAGCCACCAGATCGACCACCTCTGCCGTTTCGATCTGCTCGCCGTCGTCGCTCTCGACCATGGGCAGGCCCGACGCCTTCGCTTCCACCAGCTGCTCGAGCGCCTCGCGGTAGTCGTTGTGGTAGCGCTCTGGGTCGAACTCCCCGGTGAGTGTCGCGATGTAGGACTCAGCCATGGCGCCCTCTTGCTTGCGTATCTCGATCGAGGCGTCAGGGACAGCGAACTCGCTGTCGCGGACCTCTCCCGGCCACAGCATGGTTTGCAGCACGAGGGCACCATCTCGCTCACGGAGCAGGGCGAGACTCTCTCGGGTCCGGATCGCCACCTTGACGAGCGCGCACTGGCCGGTCTTCGTCAGCGCATCGCGCAACAAGACATACGGCTTGGCCCCCACCCCGTCAGCGGCCAGATAGTAGGCCTTGGCGAAATAGATCGGGTCGATCTGCTCAGCCGGGATGAACTCCAGGACCTCGATCGACTTGGCGCTTGGCAGCGGAAGGCTGGCGAAATCCTCGTCGGTGAGCACCACCATCCGTCCGTCGGGCAGCTCATAGCCCTTGCCGATGTCGGAGTACGGCACCTCTTCACCGTCGACCTCACAGACCCGCTTGTAGCGGATCCGCCCACCGTCGGCCTCGTGCACCTGACGGAAGGAGATGTCTTTCTCCTGGGTCGCGCTGTAGACCTTGATCGGGATGGTGACCATGCCGAAGGAGATCGTGCCCTTCCAGATCGCCTGCATGAAACCTCCCGACGAAGCAGCCTGGGCCTTACGGTAGCAAGCGCAACCAGATCTGCGGGGGCATCATGTTCGCCCCAGCCGACTCCGTCGCCTGGCATGCAGAGCTGGTACTCCGGCGATGTCAGCTGCTAACGCTGAGAACGAGCGCGTGAGCTTGGCGTCAGGTGCGCATTCGCTGAGCGTCTGACCGTGCACAAGGGCTCGGTCACACGCGGCCGGGTCGTCTGGCAACAGTCGCACCGTAGCCAAGCCCGTCGCGCGGACGACCATCTGCGTCACCTCCTGCGCCGACCAGCCGAGGCCGCTCCTGGCCCGGTTGACGAGCACGTGAGGCACCATGCCCGGCACTGCGGCCATGACTTCGTTGACGCCCCGGATCAGCCGAGTCAAGCCCACCGGGTCTGCAGCGCCCACGACAACCACGACGTCAGCCGATCCCAACGCTTCGAGCGTGGCGCCGTTGCGGCGGGGAGCAGCCGTGTCGTAGGAAATCTCCTCGTCGAGCTCGAGGTTGAATCCGCAGTCGATCACGGTAAATGCGTGCGCCCGGCGAGCGACTGCCAAGAGAGTGCGGAACAGGACCGCCTTCACCTCCGTCCACCGATCGGCGCGCGGCAGCCCCGTCAGCACTTGCAAGTTGGCAGCAATTTGTCGCGCATGAACTGCGAGCCCGGCTGCATCGAGTGCCCCGAGGTTGGCTGCGCGTGCGGCTGCCAGCAAGCCTGACGACTCATCGAGTATCCCCAGCATTGGCGCGATCGAGCCGCCGTAGACGTCAGCGTCGATCAGGAGGGTCGGGGCACCCAATCGGGCCAGTTCAGCGCTCAGACTCAGTGAGACAACCGAGCGGCCGGGCGCGCCAGTCGGACCCCACACGGCGATGATCCGGCCGGGTGGCGTTCCTTCCTCGGCTGAGGTGGCAGCCTCCCCTGGTCCGTTTTCGCCAAACTCCGGCTGGCTTCTGACCGGCTCTCGCACGGCCTCGCGGATCGCCTCGGCCATCGCGGAGACGTCATCGCTCGCCTCGACACTGCTGATACCAAGACGTCGTAGCAGTGCCTCATCAGCGCTCAGCGTGTCGGCAGTCACGCCCACGACTGCAACCGCGCTGTCTGCTAGCTGAGCGACGACTTCTGCGTCCAGCCCCCGTAGCTGAGCCGAGACAACTGCGACCTGCGCTTGGCCGCTGGCCGCCGTCGCCAGCAGATCAGCAACATCGACACAACGGCGTACGACGTAGATGTCGGCCGCCTCGGCGACTCGCAGCAAGCTCGGCTCGAACTCCACCCCACCGACTGCGACCAAGATGCCCAACGACATGGTCGTCAAACGCCGATCACGATCAGGACGACTGTCGCCCCGTTCAGGGAGCCCAGCGCTTCGGCGACAGCGGTATCGCTGGGCAAAGAGACAACCACTTCACGGTCTCCGCCGCTGCCTACAGAGCTGCCGTCACCGAGTGCCGTCACCGTAGCGTCGGCCAGCACACGGCTGGGATCTTCCGCCCCTTCCTCCTGAGGCACTGCCCATACGTCGACGTGGTCTCCCACTGAGAGGCTGG
Organism: Nocardioidaceae bacterium; assembly: GCA_013813125.1. GTDB lineage: Bacteria > Actinomycetota > Actinomycetes > Propionibacteriales > Nocardioidaceae > JACCZJ01. The sequence continues at coordinate 16,844 of JACCSH010000116.1, forward strand.
TGGGAAAGCCGCTACTGCTTACCGCCAGCGGCATCTGCCGTAGCGAGAACACGTCGCTGCCGGTGACGGCAGCCGAGCTGAGCAGCTCGCCTTGGGAGACATCGCGAAGCAGGCGGGCATTCTCGGGGAGGGGTTGGGAGGTGGGCCAGTAGGCGCTGACGGCGGCTGCGTCATCGAAGTGGACCCGCGTTGTGCGCAGACCGTCGGCGCTGATCGGCGTACCGGCACGAGCTGACGCTGTGAGCTGCCAGACCGCCACCGTTTCGTCTGCAGCGGCCAGCAGCTTCGCTCCGACCGCCACCGAGCCGCATACGAGCAGAAGTCCGAGCCATAGCCGAGGGTCTCTCCACCGGTCGGTTCCCACCCTCCGAGCCCGAGGGGCCGTCCGGGCACTGCTGGTGACAGGCGAGACCTCGGTCGGTGAGACGAGGCGGTGCGAAGTGGACACAGCTCGCATTCTGTCCAGGGAGGGCTGGCTCGTAAACGGTTGTCCACAGGGTGAGTGCTGCCACTGCGGGGAGTAACCGGAAAGGGTGGGAAACTATGGCATGCCCGCTGCGAACTCCCGTCGGTTCTTGACTCTTGCCGATGTCGCCGACATCTTGAACATCTCCGCGGCCCAGACTTACGCCCTAGTCCGGCGAGGCGACCTGCCGGCGATCAAGATTGGCGGTCGCGGACAGTGGAGGGTCGAGTCCGATCAGCTCGAGGCATATATCAAAGCGGCCTACGTCTTGACGGGCGAGTTCATCGACGAGCACCCGTTCGAGGCCGACGACGAAAAGGAGACCCACCTTGAGGACGAGGTAGTCCCCGACTGACCAGCGCGTCGCCGTCATACCTCCGTGAGTCGCGCCCGCCGGTGTCGCGCCGTCAAGCCCAGGCGGGTGCTCTGCGCTGAATCAGCGCAATCGCCGCGAAGGAAACCGTTACGGTCGAGCGCACATGAGCCTGGCGGGGCGCGACGTCGACGTCGTGCGCCGAGACGTCCACGAAATCCGCCCCCACCCGCTCTGGAGTCCCGGTGATCGACGTCGCGTCGTGCATGCGGATGACGACGGGACTTCGGTCCCGTGCCATTGCCCTGATCGCAGCGGTAAGGCTCACTCGACTGCTCAGCGAATCGCTGCCCTCAGGACTGACTGAAGCCGGTGAAAGATTCCATGCCATCGATACTGCTGACAGCGGTATGACGGTCTCGTCCGGCGTCGTGATCAACAGCCAACCCGAACCGATGCGTTGAAGCTCCCCGCTCACATCTCCAGCTCCACGAACCCCTAGCGTCACCCGCCGCGACACCTGTGCTCGCAGCCTGCTCTCGAGGCTGACGGCGGCTATCTCCGCCCTGGTGCGATCGGCTACCTCACTGTCGCGATCACTTCGCTGCAATGCGCGAGCGTGCCCCTCCAAGTCTGCGAACAGCTCCTGCCAGCGCACAGGCTGACGTTATCCGGTCCGGCGTTTCGCTCCAAACGCTGTGGACACAGGCCTTGACGGTGCACTAAATACACGTTACAACAAGCAAACAGATGTAAACGTAGGAGAATGAGAAGTGGTGATGTCAATGTTCCGGGCTGCCTCCGCCGTTCGCGCCGTCGCCCTCGGAGCGGTCCTTATCGGTGGTGAGGCCATCGTTTGGTGGGCTACGGCGAATGCGCGAGAAGATTTGCGCGTCTGGCTGGTGCATTCTGAGGCGCCAGCGGAGGGATGGACGCTGGAGCGGGTTGTCGTCGATTCGGCGGCCGCGGGCTGCCTGCTGCTGACGCTGCTTCTCGTCGGTTCCGCTGTGCTTACTCTGGTCAGCGCAGGCATGGGGTCGGCTGTGCCGCGGCTCCGCGCGATGTCGCGGTTCATGGGTCCTCGCTGGTGGCGAGAGCTTGTTCTTGTCGCGTGCGGACTCGGCTTGTCGCTGCCAGTGGCAGCCGCTGCGGCCGGTCCGACCGAAAGCATGGGCCGGGATCCGGGGAGACCGCCGTGCACCGGACTGTCGGGCCTGCCCATGCCCGACCTGCCGATCAACGGCGCTTCACGCCAGCGCCCGGACAGCCGGGTCTTTACCTCCCGGCTTCCTACGGTGACTGTCCGTGCCGGGGACTCACTGTGGCTGATCGCCGGTCGCCAACTCGGGTTCACCGCAACTGATCGAGCCACATCCAATCGAGTGGCGGATCTTTACCACGTGAACCGCCTGACCATCGGCAACGACCCAGACCTGGTTCATCCTGGCCAGGTTCTGCGACTTCCAGGAGAGCCTCATGACTGACCGTGTCGCAACCGTGCGCAGCCTCGCTACCCAACGCCACCGCGTGCCTCGACCTACTGACCCGGGCAGTCGCACTCAGAAGCGACAGCGGTATGTCCAGGGATCGCTCGCTTTGGTCTATCCCCTTCCGAACGGGCTTACTGCTGAGCCTGCGCTCACCACCTTGACCGTGGTGAAGAGCCGATCATCGATCGAGACTCTCATTCCTGACCCCGAGTCCTGGGCCGCTCGCTTTCTGCAGGCCGTGGTCGAGGTCGTGTCGAGTGATCGCCCGCTGAGCCAGCTCGCCAGGTGGACCAACAGCGACGTCTTCGACGAGATACTGCGCCGACAGCAGCTCGTCGCTGCTCACCGCAACCGCGCGGCGGCCCGCTCAACTCGCGCTCAGGTCGCCACCGTGCATATCTGTCAGGTCTCGCCGGAGACCGCCGAGGTAGCAGCGCGGGTCAAGGCTGGCCAACGGTCCAGGGCACTGGCGGCAAAACTCGAGTACGACCGTGACAGGTGGCAGTGCACGGCGATCGTCTTCGGCTGATCACCAAGCGGTCTACGGACGTGATGAGGCTTGTGCCGTGCGATGAGCCAGGTCGCCGTGACAGCGCTTGAACTTGCGACCTGAACCGCACGGGCACGGCTGGTTGCGCGAGACCCCGGCGTACTCGTCGGTCTCAGACGCCACCTCGACCTGCGTTTCGGCGGCGCCGTCGACAGTTGGCGCCGAGTACGCAAGCTTCTTCGGAGCAGCCGGCTCCAGCCCCTTGGCGACGATCTGCGGATGCCGGACCTCATCTCGGTCGCCGTCGCTGTCGTTCGGGGGAGCACCGTCGTCGACGTTCTCCGAGTCGGCCGGAGCAACCGAGGTGCCCTCATCACCAGCGGAGCCGGCAGCCGACGAAACCTCCCGGGCATCGTCTTCTGCTGCGGCTTCCTCGTCCGTTTGAATGCTTACCTCGAGGTTGAAGAGGAAGCCGACCAACTCCTCCTCGATCGAGTCACGCATGGCTGTGAACAGCTCGAAGCCCTCCCGTTGGTACTCGACCAGCGGGTCACGCTGCGAGTAAGCGCGAAGACCGATGCCCTCGCGCAGGTAGTCCATCTCGTACAGATGCTCGCGCCACTTGCGGTCCAGCACGGACAAGAGCACTCTGCGCTCGAGCTCGCGCACCACCTCGGCGCCCATCAGGTCCTCACGGGCGTCATACGCCTTCTGCGCGTCGTTGGTCAGCGCCTCGACGAGGAAGTCGCGTGTCAGTGCCTCCCGCCCACCGACTTCGTCCTCGAGCTCTTGCTCGGTGACCCCCACCGGATAGAGCGTCTTGAGCGCCGTCCACAGTCTGGCCAGGTCCCACTCCTCCGGGAAGCCTTCAGTGGCACCAACGACGTAACCCTCGACGGTGTGGTCGATCATCCGGCGCACCTGTTCGTGCAAATCGGCGCCCTCGAGAACCCGGCGGCGTTCGCCGTAGATCACCTCGCGTTGACGGCTCATCACGTCGTCGTACTTCAAGACGTTCTTGCGGGTCTCGAAGTTCTGGCTCTCGACCTGTCCTTGTGCCGACGCGATGGCACCCGTGACCCGCTTGTTCTCGATCGGGACATCGTCGGGGATCTTCATCGTGGTGAGCACCCAGTCGACCCAGTCGGACTTGAAGAGCCGCATCAGGTCGTCTTCGAGGGACAGGTAGAAGCGCGACTCGCCCGGATCGCCTTGTCGGCCGGAACGACCGCGCAGCTGGTTGTCGATCCGGCGAGACTCGTGTCGCTCGGTGCCAACCACATACAGGCCGCCTGCGTCGTTGACCTCGTCGTGCTCCTCCTTGACCTGCTGCTCGATGCGTGCGTGTGTCTCGGGCCAGGCCGCCTCGTAGTCCTCGGAGTGCTCGAGCGGGTCGAGCCCCTTGGCCCGTAGCTCCTCGTCGGCGAGGAACTCGACCGACCCGCCGAGCATGATGTCCGTGCCACGACCTGCCATGTTGGTCGCCACGGTGATAGCGCCCTTGCGCCCCGCCTGGGCCACGATGTGCGCCTCGTTGGCGTGGTGCTTGGCGTTGAGCACCGTGTGGGCGATACCGCGCTGCTTGAGCAGGCCGGAGAGCCGCTCGGACTTCTCGACCGAGACGGTGCCGACCAAGACGGGTTGTCCGTTGCCGTAGCGCTCGACGATGTCGTCGATGATCGCGTCGTACTTCGCACCTTCGGTGCGGTAGACGAGGTCGGGCTGGTCCGCGCGCACCATCGGTCGGTTCGTCGGAATGGAGATCACCCCGAGCTTGTAGATTTTGTCGAACTCCGACGCCTCAGTCA
>JACCSH010000136.1 GCA_013813125.1 Nocardioidaceae bacterium
TGGTGGTGCACTCGACCACCAAGTACGCAGGTGGTCACAGCGACGTGGTCGGCGGGGCGGTGGTGACGGCCGACGCTGAGCTCGGACAACGGATCGCCGTTTTTCAGAACTCGACTGGTGCTATTGCCGGCCCCTTCGACGCCTACCTCGTGCTGCGCGGGCTCAAGACGTTGGCCGTCAGGATGGACCGCCACTGCGATAATGCTGAGCGGATCGTCGACTTCCTCGTCGAGCACGACGCTGTGGGACAGGTGTTCTATCCCGGCCTGGCCGAGCATCCTGGGCGCGACGTGGCGGACAAGCAGATGCGCCGGTATGGCGGCATGCTCTCCTTCCGTACCCGAGCCGGTCACCAGGCCGCCCTGGACGTGTGCAATCGGACCCGCCTCTTCACGCTGGCCGAATCGCTCGGAGGAGTGGAGTCGCTGATCGAGCTGCCAGCGATGATGACCCACGCTTCCGTGGCCGAGTCGCCTCTCGCCGTACCCAACGACCTGGTGCGCGTCTCGGTCGGAATCGAGTCTGTCGATGACCTCATCGCCGACCTGGCCCAAGCCCTGAATTGAGCCATCGCTCGCTCGCCTATTGCGTGGACTTCGGGTCGACCTTCACCAAGGCGGCTCTCGTGGACACCGCGTCTGGGGAGTTGCTCGCCACCGGCGCTCACCCGACCACGATCGACACCGACGTGCTCGACGGCTGGGACGCGACCAAGAGGGGCCTCGACCAGAATGCTGGCATCTCCGGCGGAGTCGACATACCCGTCTTGGCGTGCTCCTCGGCGGGTGGTGGCCTGCGCATCGCCGTCGTGGGCAACGAGGAGCTGGTGAGCGCCGAGGCTGGACGACGCGTCGCCTTGTCGAGTGGAGGGCGAGTGGTCCACGTCTCATCTGAAGCGGTGAACCTGGGCGACCTGCGGACCAGCGCGCCCGACGTCGTGCTCCTTGTCGGTGGCACCGACGGCGGCAACGCCGAGATGCTGCTGGCGAATGCCTCCGCGCTCGCCGCAGCCAGGTGGAGCAAACCCGTGGTGGTCGCCGGGAATCAGGACGCCGCGGACGAGATCCGTGCCCTGTTCCGCGAGAAGCAGATCCCTCACGCGTTGGCTGACAACGTGGTGCCGCAGATCGGCGTACTCGAGCCTCACAGTGCGCGCACCGCGATCCGCGGCATGTTCATCACCCACGTCATCGGTGGAAAGCACCTGTCGAAGCGCGCCGACTTCACCGCCATGGTCAAGGGGGCGACCCCCGACATCGTGCTCACCGCGGTTGAGCTGTTGGCGAACGGGCTCGGAGCCGAGGAGCCCGGCGTTGGGGACGTGGTCGTCCTCGACATCGGGGGCGCGACAACCGACGTGCACTCGGTCGTGGCGATGGACCCCGAAGACAGTGGGCTGAGCCGAGAGGTCGTGGCCGCCACACCGGTCAGCCGCACCGTCGAGGGCGACCTCGGCATGCGCTGGAGCGCGGTGTCGACTGTGGAGGCGGCGCTCGGCGATGGGTTGCATGTCACACCAGCGCTGATGAGCGCCGCACAAGCCCGTGTCGACGACCCCGGCATGCTGCCGTCGACTGCCGCCGAGAAGGCAGCCGACCTCGCTCTCGCCGCAGCGGCCGCCACCTTGGCGGTGCGGCGCCACTCAGGAAGGCAACGCGTGGTGTTCAGCCCGGATGGCCGGCTGGTCGAGCGGACGGGCAAGGACCTCCGCGAAGTCGACTTGCTGGTCGGGTCCGGCGGTGTGCTCCGGCACAGCTCGAAGGCGGAGGCGCTCGGCGTGCTGGGAGCCGCCACCGGAAGCTCCGTCGAAGGAGGGTGGCTGGTCCCACGCGACCCGCGACTCGTCATCGACGATGACTATGTGCTCGCGGCGGTGGGCCTGGTGGCACAGGAGCACCCGGTCGCCGCCCACCGGCTGGCCTCGCGCCTTTGGCGAGGCGGCCCCGACGCGGACTGAGCCCGCATTCCAGGGCTACGGGGCGGGACACGCGCCAGCAAGAGGCCGCTCAGCCTCAGGAGCGGCGGGGGTGCTGATATACATGACGCTTCTGCAGGACCACTGCTGACGAAGGTGAACCTTGAGAAACTCCGCCCTGAAGACATTGACAGCCGCATCCGCCCTTGCCTTGACACTGGCCGGCTGCGCGGCCGACGAAAAAACCGAGACCGAGAGCGGCGTCCAAGTGGTGGAGGAAGGCAAGCTCACGGTCTGCACTCACCTGCCCTATGAGCCTTTCCAGTACAACCAGGGAGGTGAGGTCGTCGGCTTCGACGTGGAC
>JACCSH010000293.1 GCA_013813125.1 Nocardioidaceae bacterium
GGGCCGGCCCTCACTGAGTGATCTGTGGGAGGACTTGCGAGAGGTAACCCGCGAAATCCGACCGGACTGGGAGGTTTCGACGCGATGAGCGCAAATCCGTGCTGGTTGGCGCTCCTGTCGAGGCGCCCGGACGGCGCGCTCGCTTCCGCGGCGGCGTCATGTCTCGACACCGGTTTCCAGGGTTGGCTCGCGGTTTGGGCGACCGAGTCCCGACCGCACCCCGACGCCTGTCGAATGGACCGAGCCGCAGTCGATGTCCAGGGGCCAGCAGCGGCGGTGTCGCTGGTCTGGCCTGCTGCGAGCCGAAGGCCATTGTTCGACGACCCCTCCGTTGTGCAGGCGATCCGCCGGGTGGCGTCGGTGCCGCACCTCAGAGCCGTGACCACGCTCACGGGGGACTCGGTCCAGTTCGCCGGATCCTTGCTCGCCACACAGCCGGCGATCGTGGAGGCTTGGCCCGGATGGTGGTCTCTGGACCCCTTCCTGCGGCTCGCCCCCCGACAGAGGTTTCTTGTCGACCCGGGACTCTTCGCCGACCGCCCAGCCGTCCTCGGACCGGGAACTCAGCGGCGCGCTGGTGCACCGTGGCCCGCCTCCTGGTGAGGGGCTCGCCGACCGCAGAGCATGATTCGTTCCTGTGCTCGCCGCTTCCTACCGATGAAAGGCGGCGTGTCGGATTGGTTCGAACAGGTGTTCGGGATAGTTTTTCCTCATCGCCACCGGCTGCGCTGCTTATCCACAACGGTGTCGAGGACAGCAGTTTTGTCGGCGGTGCGTTCTAGTGTTCTTCTCGACTCAAACCGTAGGGTCTGTAGACCCGCCCAACCTGATGGATGGCACTGAACATGGCTGAAGCAGATCGCGCAAAAGCACTCGACAACGCCCTCGCACAGATCGACAAGGCGCACGGCAAGGGATCTGTCATGCGCTTGGGTGACCAAGTGCGGGCACCGATCGAGGTGATTCCGACCGGTGCGATCTCGCTCGACATCGCACTAGGTATCGGCGGCCTCCCCCGCGGGCGCGTGGTGGAGATCTACGGGCCTGAATCCTCGGGTAAGACGACCGTCGCCCTGCATGCGGTGGCCAACGCTCAGCGAGGCGGTGGGATTGCTGCGTTCATCGACGCCGAGCACGCGCTCGATCCGGGATATGCCGCCAAACTGGGTGTCGACACCGACGCCTTGCTGGTCTCCCAACCCGACAATGGGGAGCAAGCCCTCGAGATCGCCGACATGCTGATCAGGTCCGGTGCACTCGACATCATCGTGATCGACTCGGTGGCCGCTTTGGTTCCTCGCGCTGAGATCGAGGGCGAGATGGGTGACTCACACATGGGCCTCCAGGCACGGCTCATGAGTCAGGCATTGCGCAAGATCACGGGTGCTTTGAGCGGCTCGGGCACCACCGCGATCTTCATCAATCAGCTGCGCGAGAAGATCGGCGTCATGTTCGGCTCTCCCGAGACGACGACCGGGGGGCGGGCACTCAAGTTCTACGCTTCGGTACGCCTCGACGTCCGGCGCATAGAAAGCCTCAAGGACGGCACCGACTTCGTCGGCAACCGCACGCGCGTCAAGGTGGCGAAGAACAAGGTTGCGCCACCCTTCAAACAGGCGGAGTTCGACATCATGTACGGCCATGGCATCAGCCGTGAGGGCGGGCTCATCGACGTGGGGGTCGACAGTGGGCTAGTTCGCAAGGCCGGCGCCTGGTACACCTACGAGGGCGACCAGCTCGGACAGGGCAAGGAGAACGCCCGCACCTTCCTGCTCGACAACCCCGATCTTGCCAACGAGATCGAGAAGCGGATCTTGGAGAAGCTCGGGATCGGTGCCTCTGTTGAGGACGAGGTAGTCGCGGAGCCCGTCGATATCGACTTTTGATGGCGCGGCGCGCTCAAGCCGAGCCAAGCGACTCTGACCGAGATCTCGGCCCGCTGGCGGATCCTGAAGGGGTTGCCCGGGCCATCGTGCTCCGCAAGCTCACCGGACAGCCACGGTCGCGACATGAGCTGGAGCTCTCCCTGTCCGACAAGGATGTGCCTGCGGACGTCGCCAAGGCAGTGCTCGACCGCTTCGAAGAGGTGCAGCTCGTCGATGACGTGGCCTTTGCCCAGGCTTGGGTGCAGTCTCGCCAGGCAGGTCGAGGGCTGTCTCGCCGGGCGTTGATGGAGGAGCTTCGACGCAAAGGCATCAACGACGATGTGGCTCGCGACACCCTCGATGCGATCAGCCCCGCCGCCGAACGGGCTGCTGCCCGCGCCTTGGTGGAGCGAAAGCTTGCGGCGACCCGCCGGCTTGAACCGCAGCAGCGATTGCGTCGTCTGGTGGGCATGCTGGTTCGGAAGGGATACTCGAGTTCCGTCGCGGTGGCGGTCGTGCGCGAAGCTCTCGCCGAGGATCATGAGGCGACGGCGTCCTCTGATGCTTGACCGTGATGGCGAGCCGCTCTACGGTGTCACAAAGAAGCAACGACGACGTTTCACATGTTTCGCCACCACCGTAGATATACCCACATCACACCGAAACTGTTGGACTGAAACCTGAGATTGCCGGGGTCACCCGGGCGGCTATTCGACATACGCAGGGAGGACGCAGCACCCGCTTATCCGCGATACGTCCACTGTCACTTGGCGGTGGACGAAGCGGCACACTCTCATTCGTTAATGGGGCCTTGAGTCCGCGTCGAACCGTTGCTTCCTGGCGCAACGCGATGGCTGGCTTATGCCGGTCTGACGAAGGGAGACGACGTGCCTCTACTTGTCCTGGTAATCGTGATCATCGGCGGTGTGATTCTCGCCTCGGCCTTGTTCGGCCTGGTCGTCTTTGGAGTGGTACGTCGAAGGACGCGGCGTAGGACGTCGTCCAAGTCAGCGAATCCGATCGCCGGTGCTGAGCAGTCACGACCTGTCCTGACCGATGAGGATCCCGGCCAGCCGACAACGCTGGACCCACTCGTCACCAAACCCTTGAGCGGCAGCCACAGCGAGGCGTCGATTCTTTCGCGCTCACCCGCCACACTCGAGCAAGCTCGCGCGCTCCAGCAGCAGGCCGGAGAGGAGGTAGCTGTGCTGCGCCGCGAGGTGCATGAGCAGACAGCTGATCTCGAACGGCGCGAACATCGGCTCGGGGACCGTGAAGCCCGCCTCGACAATGACGCTCGTCTGCTCGAGGAGCGCGCCCAAGGTCTGGCGCAGCTCGAGGAGGACCTCGCCGCCCGCAAGCTTGAGCTCCTCGACCTGGCCGAAGAGCGCCGCCGGATCCTCGAACGGCTCGCCGAGCTGACAGCCGAACAGGCCAAGGCAGAGTTGATCGGTGAGATCGAACACGACGCCAAGAGGCAAGGAGCGGTCAGAGCCCGAGACATCGAGAACCAGATCCAGGCCGAGAGCCAGACCCGGGCGCGTCGGTTGCTGGCGACCGTCATCCAGCGAGTCGCTTCCGAGCAAACCGCCGAGGCCGTCGTGTCGGCAGTGCATTTGCCCAGCGACGACATGAAGGGCCGCATCATCGGTCGCGAGGGTCGCAACATCAGGTCCTTCGAGCAGACCACCGGCGTCAACGTGATCATCGACGAGACTCCTGACGCGGTGCTCCTGTCGTGTTTCGACCCGGTACGTCGCGAGATCGCAAGACTCACGCTCGAGAGGCTGCTTTTCGACGGACGCATCCACCCCAGCCGGATCGAGGAGATGCATCAGCGCAGTCAGGCTGAGGTCGAGCAAGTCTGCCAACGAGCGGGGGAGGATGCGTTGGTGGAGGCAGGCATTACCAGCATGCACCCCGAACTGGTGACCACTTTGGGTCAGCTCAAGTTCCGCACGTCCTACGGGCAGAACGTGCTCAAGCACCTCATCGAGTCGTGTCACATCGCCGGCCTCATCGCCGACGAGCTGCAGCTGGATCGAAAACTTTGCGGTCGGGCAGCGCTGTTGCACGACATCGGTAAGGCGCTCACACATGAGGCGGAGGGCTCCCACGCGATGGTCGGAGCTGAGCTGGCGCGCCGATTCGGAGAGTCCGAAGATGTGGTGCACGCCATCGAAGCCCACCACAACGAGGTCGAGCCACGCACCGTGGAGGCCATCATCACCCAGGCCGCCGATGCCATCAGCGGCGGGCGACCGGGAGCCCGCCGTGAGTCGTTGGAGTCCTACGTCAAACGGCTGGCGCGGCTTGAAGAAATCGCCCGCGAGTGCGAAGGCGTCGACAAGGTGTTCGCGATGCAGGCCGGTCGCGAGATCCGGGTCATGGTGTTGCCTGACGTGGTTGACGACATCCAAGCCCAGGTGCTGGCCCGGGACATCGCCAAACAGGTCGAGCATGAGCTCACCTACCCCGGCCAGATCAAGGTGACGGTTGTCCGCGAGTCCCGCGCCACCGAGGTGGCCCGCTGACGCCAGGAGGGCTGCGGGGGCTAGCCGGCGGTTCACGCGGATCAGAGTTCTAAGCGGAGCCTCCTCGGACGACCGCGTTTTTGCTTAGGCATCTGGCCAGCGCATGGCCAGATCTTCTACGTGAGCAGCAAAGGCCAGCGTCTTCTCCACGCTTCCGGTGCGGGCGGCTTGCCCCGCGTCGAAGCCCATGGGTCGGTCCTCCAGTACCTGCCGGATGAGCTCGGACCACACGCCGTCGAGGTTCTCACCCGCCCACAGCAGGGCCTCCCGCTTTGACACCACCCTCCCGAACTCGAGTGTGCCCAGGATTCGGCAGAGGGTCGTCACGGCGTACCGCTGACCCCAGGCAATGTCCAGAGTCATCCACGTGACGAAGACGGGCATGAACTCGGCTGCGAGACTGCGCATGCTCGCGCGCAGGTCACCGGCGGTTACCTCATCCACCAAGGTCTTGGGGTCTGGGCCGACGAGCACCACGCCACGCTCCCTCAAGGACCACCGAGCAACTTCACTGTTGCAGTGAGTCGACCACTGCATTACCCGCCACCCATGGTCGATGTAGAGCCACTCCTTGCCCAGCGCCTTCAGAGTCTTGAGCTCGGCTTTGAGCGGATAGGAGCCTTCAAGGTGATGCGTCCAGTGACCTCCTCGCGTGGGTATCTCGTCATGCAGCGCTCGCAGCCCTGCCTCTTGCTCAACCGAAATACGGTCTTGCACCGGAATCAGGAAGTCGCAGTCGCTGTAGTAGTCGGCGTCCCCCACGGCAAACGAGCCCTGGAGGTAGGCCCCGACGAAGTTGTCACCCAAGACGGCTTGGGTGCGCTCAGTCAGTTCCTGCAGCAGGGTGTTGAGCTCTGGAAACTGAGTCGGTGAGTCCGGATCCCTTGCCGCCACGAGCGTCAGCCGAACACGTTGACCATTCCGGGTCAAACGGATTTCATCGCCGATGGAACGTCTACCTGGGCTCAACCCGTCGTACGTTAGTAGGGAACCACAACAGGAGGGG
>JACCSH010000180.1 GCA_013813125.1 Nocardioidaceae bacterium
GTGGTCATGAGATCTCCTCTGCGGGCCGGACGGACTCCGGCCATGCAGATCAGGCTAGGCCCGCCCACCGACAAGTCCGCTGGCCATCAGCTCACGACCCTGGCCCCAGCGACACCGCGAGTGACGCGGCGTCGGAACGGGCTGCCGAATCAGTGCTTCTTCGTAGGCGGGACGATCTCAGGCTTGTTCTTGCCCTCGGCCTTCGCGTGCTTCTCAGCTCGTTTCTCCTTCAGAGACTTGCCTGCCTTCTTGGACAGGTGTTGTCGAGGCGACTTGTCGGCCATGGTTACTCCCTGGGTTGAAGACTGTCGATTTACCGGTTCGAACAGTACGCCTACTGCGGTGTCGATGACACGCGGTTTCTCGAGGGCGAGCTCACCGGATCTGTCGAATTTTCGGCTGACTACCCCAGTGACGGTCCGCAGTCCATACATCCGCGTCGAGGCGGCGTCCCAAGGCCATGCACAACCGGTCAGCCAGGGACAAGCCGGTCCCAGGGCGCCAGCTCATCGCGGCCGACTCGGCATCCACGGTCAGAACCGGTTCCACTTCAAGCCCGTAGCTCTGCAGCAGCGCCTTGACGAGTCCCCAGTCTTGCTCGCGTGAGGCGACCTTCTGCGCTACTTCTGACCAGTTCGCCGCACCGCACACGCTCTCTGTCGTCAGTCCACTTTCAACCAGCTCGGACCCCTCTTCGCCTTGCAGGAACGCGAGCAAAGCCGAGGCGTCAAAGACGTTCACTCCTCGTCCTCGATCAGCGCTTGGGCGCGGCGCTCGGCCAGGAGCTCTTCAACGAGACTGGGTCCCTTCAGTCGGCGTTGGACCAGCTCGCGAACCTGGCTGCGACTGGCGAGGATCACCCCGTCGGGCGTCTCGACCAAGACCAGCGGCGACCCAGGACGCAGATCCATCCTTTCGCGCAGCTCAGCGGGTATGACCACGCGACCACGATCACCCATCGACACGGCATACGTCCCACTCACTACCTCATTGTGCCATCTATTTGCCTACAATGGGAAACAGGAGGGCAGCTCCAGACGTTCATGACCTGCTTGCTGGATCGTCAACTTCCGAAAAGGCGACGTACACGACCGCCTGTTCTGCTGAGAGGCATGGACAAGCATCGGATGTTCCGCCCAGAGACCGTCGTAGCATCGGCCCTTCTCATCTGGTTCGCCGCCGCCGCCCTCTACGCCCTGATCCCCCGCTAGCTACCCGCTGGCTCGACATCCGCCTCGTCAGTCTTGAGAGCGACGACGGAACGCGGCCAGAGGCAGTGGCGCGAAGATCGCGGTGAAGACAACCGACCAAGCAATAGACGCAATCACCGGATGATGCATCGGCCATTGCGCCGTGTCCGGCGGGCTCAGGCCGCGCCGTCGTTGCCCCACAGTTCGCGAAGACTTGCGGTCAGGGCGGTGACCGGGGATGCGACCGCCGACATTCTTTCACCGGTTTTCGGCTGGCTAGCAGCATCTAGAGTGGCCGGATGCGCAGTCTGACGAGGACCGAAGCTCGCGACCGGGCGGCCTCGATCACGGTGACGTCATACGACGTACAGCTCGATCTCACGCAAGGCGAGGAGCACTTCGAGTCGCGCAGCGTCATCGAGTTCACCAGTCTGGACGGACACGACACATTCGTGGACGTCTTGCCGGCCAGCCTGCTTCGCGTCACGCTCAACGGTCGTCTTCTGGGCGTCGAGACGCCGCAAGAGGGACGACTGTTCCTCACCGGACTGCGGGCGAGCAACATGTTGACCGTCGACGCCACCATGGCCTACTCGAACGACGGTGAGGGGCTGCACCGGTCAGTCGATCCAGAAGACGGTCTGGTCTACCTGTATGCGATGTCGTTCCTTCCCGCCGCGCCACGGATCTTCGCCTGCTTCGACCAGCCGGACCTCAAGTCGCCGTACCGGATCAAGGTCACGACACCTCCTGAGTGGATAGTGCTCGGCAACGCGCGCGCGACCCAGACCGCACCCGGCAGCTGGGAACTGGTCGTCGCCCGACCCCTGGCCACCTATTTCACCACCCTCGTCGCAGGGCCGTACCACTCGAGGTCCGCAGACCATGACGGCATCAGCCTTGGCCTGCATTGTCGACAGTCGCTGGCGCCGCATCTCGACAAGGACGTCGATGAGCTGTTCACCGTCACCCGCCAGTGCTTTGACGAGTATCACCGCCTCTTCGGCATCCGATACCCGTTCGGCGACTACCACCAGGTGTTCGTACCGGAGTTCAACGCGGGTGCAATGGAAAACCCGGGCTGTGTCACGTTCCGAGACGACCTGATCTTCAAGGCCCAGGCCACCGACGCGCTGCGCACCAGCAGGGCCAACACGATGGCACACGAGATGGCCCATCAGTGGTTCGGCAACCTCGTCACCATGCGCTGGTGGGATGATCTCTGGCTCAACGAGTCTTTCGCCGAGTACATGGGCTATCGCGTGACGACTGACGTGACCGCCTTCAACGACGGCTGGGTCGAGTTCGCCCTGTCCCGCAAGGCCTGGGGCATGGCGGCCGACCAGCGCGCCACGACACACCCAGTTGCCGGCAACGGAGCCGTTGACGCCCAGCAGGCGCTCAGCAGCTTCGACGGCATCTCCTACACCAAGGGGGCGTCGGCTCTGCGACAGCTCCACTCCTACCTTGGCGACGAGGCATTCCTCGCCGGTGTGGTCGACCATCTCGACCGACACTCCTACGGCAACGCGACACTCAACGACCTGCTCGGCTCGTGGCAGCGCCACAGCGACAAGGATGTGCTGACGTGGGCCTGGGCCTGGTTGCAGACGTCGGGCGTCGACACGCTGGCCGTCGCCGCGCAACCTGCGGGCGGAATGGCTGTCGAGCGGCACAACGGCTCGCCGCAGGACGTTTCGAGGCCGCATGCCATCACCGTGTCGTGGTATCGCGACGGGTCACACCAGGAGTCGCCGCTGGTGCTCACCGGACCAAGCGCTCCACTGGCTCTTGAGTCATATGACGGATCCGGACTGGTGCTGCCCGACTCCGCCGATGAGAGCTGGGCCAAGGTCCGTCTGGACCCATCGGCCCTGGCCGTCGTGCCCGACATGCTGCGGTCCATCGACGATCCGGTCTCGCGGGCTGTGCTGTGGGGGGCGCTACGCGAAGCGCTTCGTGACGCAGAGCTCGATCCCGCCAGCTATCTCGAGATCCTGGAAGCGGCTTTACCCGGCCAGGACGACCAGACAGTCGACCTGCTCTTGAACGCCGCAGTTTCCTACGTCGGTACTTTCCTTCCCATCCCGTCGGCCTCTCATCGGCTCGCCGGGGTAGCAAGCCGCATCCTGGAGTCGTCGCGACCCGCCACTAACCGGCAGCTGGTGGCGGCTCGGGCGCTCATCAAGGTCACAACCGACTCCGACTTGCTGCGCGCCTGGCGCGACGACGGCAGCCCTGAGGGGTTGGTTGCCGACGACGATCTGCGTTGGCGGCTCACGTTGGCGATGTGTGCGGCCGGACAGCTCGGGATGGACGACATCGAGGTGGAGCGGCGACGAGACCCGTCTTCGCAAGGCGCTCTGCGGGCACTGGAGTGCGAGGCCTCGCTGCCGGACCCGGTTACCAAGGCAGCCGGATGGCAGGCCATCGTGTCCGATCGGTCGCTGAGCAACTACTCGCTTTACGCGCTGGCCCAGAACTTCTTCCACCCCGACCAGGTCGAGCTCACCGCCGACTACGTCGCCCGCTACTTCGAGGAGATTCCCCGCAACGCAACGCTGCGCACCGGATGGGTGCTCGAGCGGGTCGCACACTTCGCCTACCCCCGCTACACCGTCACTCCCGAGGCGGTTCAACTGGCCGAGATCTGCCTTGCCCGCAGCCAGCTCGACCCCGGAACACGCCACGCGATCAGCGACAACCTCGACGACCTGCGTCGTGCCCTCGCAATCAGGGAGCGCTACTCGAGCAGCCTGTCACAACGAAGCGACTAGCATCAGGAACGTGATCGAGACCACCCGACCGGGCTCATCGGTACGACGCCCTGTCGTCGAGGTTCTCGACGGCGAGCCGCGGCGGCGTCCCGACTCGTTGGTGACGGAGGAACCACTCGAGATTCGACTGAGCTGGCCCGGGCACCCTGCCTCGCGGGTGGCGGTGGTCATGCGCACACCTGGCGCCGACTTCGACCTTGCGGCGGGGTTCCTGCTCAGCGAAGGCGTCATAGCGATCGGTCAGCGGCCTCGCACGGTCGCCTACTGCGTCGACCGGGCGCTCTCCCAATCGCAGCGGTTCAACGTGGTGACAGTCGAGCTCGACCAGGCGCCACTGCGTCACCCGTCCTCCCGCGCGACGAGTGTGTCTTCGGCTTGTGGGGTTTGCGGTGTCGAGAGCATCGACGAGGTATTTGCTCTCGACCACGCGCCGATGAGGGTCCGGGAGGTCGTCGAGCCCGCCGTCATACTCGCCCTGCCGGACGAGCTGCGTTCCGGCCAGCGGTTGTTCGGACTGACCGGTTCCATTCACGCGGCTGGTGTCTTCGACTTCTCGGGCGGGCAGATTGTGATGCGGGAGGACATCGGCCGTCACAACAGCGTCGACAAGGTGGTCGGGTCGCGGCAGCTCGGCACCCGCGAGTTCGGGCAGGCGTCGATCCTGTGTGTCAGCGGGCGCGTTGGCTTCGACATCATCACCAAGG
>JACCSH010000187.1 GCA_013813125.1 Nocardioidaceae bacterium
TCGCGTCGAGCTTCATCGCGCTCTCGAGTGCGCTCATGCAGCATCCGGTCCCGTTCCCCCAGCTCTCGGTCGCGCTCCATGAGTTCTCGGTCGCGGTCTACCTGGGTTTCTAGCGGGACGCTGGCGGGGGCGGGCGTCGTGTAGACCTGAGTCTCGGCGTGACTGTCGGTGGGCTTGTCGATTCCCGCGCTGTGGGAACCCGTGGTGGGTGGCCCGCCGACGGACGTGCCACCCGTCTCGCCGGTGGAGGGGTCGTCCGCCGGACGGCGGGTTGAGTCGGTCATTGCAGCTCCTCGAATCTTTCCAATGGCAATCCAGTGAGCGGAAGAATCCGGCTCAGTCTCGAAGCCATCCTAACCAGTTGAGTGCGCAGCGAGTGGCATCTCGCAGCCGCACGCTCCCTCTCATCCGAGATCTCACATCGCCGATCTGCGCAGACCGGATCGTTGCACGACGCGCTGAATCGTCAGATCGCGCTCATCCGGTTGACCGACGTAACGGATGTCGCGCAGCCCCTGCTCCTGAGCGGCAGACTCGAACACAAAGTGGCCGAAATCGAAGATGCGGCCCAGCACCGGCTTCTCGACGGTGATGTCGAGGATGCGGGTGATGGGCATGGTGGCCAGCCGGCGGGCAAATATGCCCCTCACTCGGAAGACCCGCATGTTCGTGATCACGAACCGGTCCATGTGCTCGTTCAGAGCCAACCAGAGGGAGTGCAGGCACAGGCCGGCTGAGATGAGCAGCGGCAACCAGCCGATGTCGACCGGGCTCACCAGGAACAACGAGAAGAACAGCGCTGATCCCGCGAGTTCTGCCGCCGCGCGCCAGTAGACGATCCAGTGATGGCGCACCTCGTCGATGACAATTTCGCCCTCGTCGACCAGCAGGTGAGAGGCGACGTTGGGGTCAGCGAAGGTCCGCTTCAACCAGCCCGCCACGGGCGACTCAGTCGCCGAGAGCTGTGAAGAAACGAGCGATGGCTCGCAGACCGTCGACGACTGCGTCGAGGGCTGTCTTGAGGGCTGCCGCGGCATTTTCGGGTTGGGTCAACAGGTAGAACGCCGCGAACGCGATGACCAACACGGTGACGCTCTTCTTGGCTACGTCGGTCATCTGTTCCTCCTGAACGTCAACCCGCCGCTGGGAATGGACTGTGTCACGTCTCGCTGCCTCATCTAACTGCACCAAGGCGAGCGGCCGCTCACTTTCCTGGACCGCCTGGTGACATACGTCGTGACTCTGCTGCATATGTCTACCGCACCCCCGTTCCCCGCCACGTCAGGCGCGCCGCATCACAGAGCGTCGAGCAACCGGTCAGCAGCCGCATAGGGATCGAGTCGCCCTCCGGCGACTTCGGCGGCCAGCAAGTCGAGGCCAGCTTGTCCGTATCCGCCGCCCAATCGCTGTCGCAGGGCTGTCACAGCGATGGCTTCGACCTCATCTCTGGCCCGTCTCGATCTGCGAACAGCGAGGGCACCGGTGCGCTCCAGGGCCTCGCGGTGCTTCGCGATGGCATCGACCAAGCCTTCTACCCCTTCGCCGGTCTGTGCGACCGTCAGAACTATCGGCGCCCGCCACTGCCCCGGTTGCGCCCCAAGGCTCAACATCGACCTCAAATCGCGCACCACTTCGTGTGCTCCGTCGCGGTCGGCCTTATTGACGACATAGACGTCTGCGATCTCGAGAATGCCGGCCTTGGCAGCCTGAATGCCGTCACCCATGCCAGGAGCGAGCATGACGACCGACGTGTCGGCGAGTCCGGCGATGTCGACTTCACTTTGCCCCACGCCGACCGTCTCGACCAAGACGACGTCAAAGCCGGCCGCATCCAACACCCGCAGGGCCTGCGGGGTTGCCCAGGCCAGACCGCCGAGGTGACCTCGGCTGGCCATCGACCTGATGAAGACGTCCGGGTCGGTCGCGTGACTTTGCATGCGCACCCTGTCGCCGAGCAGGGCGCCGCCGGTGAACGGCGAGGACGGGTCGATGGCCAAGACGCCGACTCGCTTGTCCTGCTTGCGTAATGCGCTCACCAGGGCGGAGGTGGACGTTGACTTGCCTACTCCGGGCGACCCGGTGATCCCCACGATCTGCGCGTGTCCGGTGTGTGGCGTCAACCGCTCGGATACCTCGCGCAACGACGGTGATGCGTCTTCGACGAGCGAGATGAGCCGCGCAATCGCCCGAGCCTCTCCGGCGCGGGCTCGGGTGACGAGGTCGCCCACAACGTCGTGCCCATCACGGGCGACGCTCACGAGCCGACAGGCACCCTCAGGATGAGTGCGTCGCCTTGGCCTCCACCGCCACACAGGGTGGCAGCACCCACACCGCCACCACGACGCTTGAGCTCCAGTGCCAAGTGCAAGACGATGCGTGCCCCCGACATCCCGATGGGGTGGCCGAGAGCGATGGCACCGCCGTTGACATTGACACGCTCAGGATCCACATCGAGCTCTCGTGTGCTGGCGATTCCAACCGCAGCGAAGGCCTCGTTGATCTCGAGGAGGTCGAGGTCGGCCGCGGCGATGCCCTCCTTAGCGCAGGCGACCTTGACGGCGTGGGCCGGCTGGGACTGCAGGCTCGAGTCCGGTCCGGCCACTTGGCCGGAGGCCCCGATCTCGGCCAACCAAGAGATACCGAGCTCCGCTGCCCTGTCCTTGCTCATCACGATGACCGCACATGCGCCATCTGATATCTGCGACGCCGAGCCGGCGGTGATCGTGCCGTTCGGAGAGAAGGCCGGCCGAAGCTTGCCCAACGACTCAACGGATGTCCCAGCGCGCACCCCTTCATCCTCGGCCACCACCAATGGATCCCCACGGCGCTGGGGAACCTCAACCTGTACGACCTCCTCTGCGAACACGCCGTTCTTCCAGCCCTCCGCAGCCAGCTGATGAGAGCGTGCCGAGAAGATGTCCTGCTCCTCACGCGTGAACTGTTGGCCCTCGGCGTTCCGGCTTTCGGTCAGGTCGCCCATCGACTGGCCGGTGAAGACGTCCCAAAGACCGTCAGAAGCCATGGAGTCACGAACCGTGACGTCGCCGTACTTGTAGCCCTCCCGCGACTTGGTCATCAGATGCGGAGCGTTACTCATCGACTCCATCCCACCTGCGACCACGACCTCGCATTCTCCGGCCCGGATGAGCTGGTCAGCCAAGGCGATGGCATTGATGCCAGACAGACAGACCTTGTTGACGGTCAGCGCCGGAACGCTCATCGGGATTCCGCCCTTGACGGCCGCCTGGCGCGCGGGAATCTGGCCTTCGCCGGCCTGCAGCACCTGGCCCATGATGACGTAGTCGACCAGATCCGGTGAGATCCCCGCCCGGTCTAGGGCTGCCCTGATGGCCACTCCCCCGAGGTCGGTTGCAGACAGCCCCTTGAGCCCCCCCAACAACCGCCCAATCGGCGTACGAGCTCCGGCGACAATGACGGATCCAGCCACTGCATTCCTCCGATACCGAGTGTCCGCTGTGAGATGTCTTTCCTGCACAGTACTAAGCGCCGCAGCGCTATGAAACCATCCCGAACCCTGAGTCTCGCCCGCTGTCTGACAGGTCACACCCCCTGGAATCAGCAGCGGCCAGCCGCCACGATGGGCACATGTTCCCTCCTGGCCTCATCACAGGAATCGACCATGTGGGTGTGGCGGTCTTCGATCTGGACGAGGCTGTGCGCTTCTACGTCGAGAGCTTCGGCTTCACGCTGCAACACGAGGAGGTCAACGCCGACCAAGGGGTGCGCGAGGCGATGGTGTCCGTGGGCGACTGCGATGTCTGCCTCCAGCTGCTCGCGCCGCTTTCATCCGAGTCGCCGATAGCAAAGTTCCTCGAGCGTTCAGGCCCGGGCATGCAGCAGCTGTCCTACCGCGTCACAAGCATCGACAAGGCGATGGCCGCTGCACGTCGTCAGGGCATGCGGTTGCTGTATGACGATGCGCGGCGAGGGACCGCAGGCAGCCGCATCAACTTCATCCATCCCAAAGACGCCGGCGGGGTTCTGGTCGAGCTGGTCGAGCCACCGTTGGAGTAGCCACCAGCGGGTTCTTGTTCGGCAGGCGTTCTGCGCCCAGGGTAACGAATTTATGGAGCGAAGTCTGCTAAAAGGCGGTCCAGTCTGGGTAAAGGGCAGTCTAAGTTCCTGACTGGTGCACTAGCGGCAAAATCCGCAAAGAGGTACACTCGCAAATCGCCCAAAGCGGGCCCAATTCTTCCACACCGCGCTCATGGCAGCGCGACCCAACCCCAAGAAGGCCCATCATGCTTACTTCCCACGCGCCTACCCGGTTGCCTACATCTGCCGGCCGTAAACGTTTTTCTGGCGCATCCTCGGCTGCAGGCAGCGCGTTGTTGTGTCTGGCTTTAGCGGCTTCTGCTGGCACTGGCTCCGCTGCTTCTGCAAGCCTCGAACCCACGGGCGAG
>JACCSH010000223.1 GCA_013813125.1 Nocardioidaceae bacterium
GAGGGGTACCTCGCAGCACTCCAGGCCCGCAAGGTCGCTGCCTTGCCGGGCATCCGGGTCGATGGCTGGGAGCGACAGGTTGGCGCACAGGCCGTCGAGACGCTGCTCGAGGAATGTCCACGCGGCGACGACCGGCCAGACGCGATCTTTGCCTTCAACGACACCCTTGCGCTCGGTGCGTTGCGAGCTTTGCTGCACCACGGCGTCCGGGTGCCGTCGGAGATTGCGGTCGTGAGCATCGACGACATCAACGAGGCCGCGTACGCCACTCCCTCACTGACCTCGATCGCGCCCGACCTCGATAGCATTGCCGAGGAGGCGCTTACTCTCCTCGACAACCAGATAGAGCACAGATCCAGCGGCCAGCCTCCGCGCCAGGTCTGGGTGCCTTTCACGCTGGCCGTACGCGAGTCGACCGGCCAATCCGGGCAAGGACGACCGCTCGCCGTCACCCCTTGAGGCCAGTACCGACGATGCCCTCGACAACGTGCCGCTGAAAGAACAAGAAGAGCAGCACCAAAGGCAGTGCTCCCAGGATGGAGCCAGCCATCACGTCGGCGTAGCGGGCCGTGTAGGAGCCGCTGGCTGTCGCGACGCCAACGGGCACGGTCATGATGTCGGGGTTGGTCAAGGCGATGAGTGGCCATAGCAGGTCGTTCCAGGTGACGACCATGGTGAAGATCGCCACGGCCGACACAGCCGGTCGGGCCAGCGGCATGATGATCCGGCTGTAGATCGTCCAAAAGCTGGCCCAATCGAGTCGAGCCGACTCTTCGAGCTCCTTCGGCAGTCCGTCGAAGAACTGCTTGAAGACAAAGACTGCGACCACCGAGGGCAACGCCGGCAAGATGACCGACCAGTACGTGTTGAGCAGCCCCAGCGAACCGAACTCGCGAAACCACGGAACGACAAGGACTTGGGACGGGATCAGCAAGCCGCCCAGAACCAGTGCCAAGACGGCACCACGGCCACGGAATCGCAGCCGTGACAAGGCATAGGCGGCGAGGCTTGTGACGAAGACCGTCAAGATCACCGACATGATCGAGATGAAGGCACTGGCGACATACCAGGTCGTGGTGTCGCCCTACGCGATCACATCCCGGTAGGACTGGAAGGTCCAGCTGGTGTCCGACAGGACCTCGGCCGCCCCGAGGGCGGTGACGCCGTTGTTCTTGAGTGACGTGTCGACCGCCCAGAGGGTAGGAGCCAGCCATGCCGCGGCGAAGATGAGCAACACGCCGAGGCAGATGAGGTCGAAGACTCGGTCACTGCCAGGTGCCTTGCGCTCCTGAGTCGGCAGGCCGTGATCGACGGCCTGCGCTGATGCTGTCGTGGCGGTGCTCATGCGTTCCCTCTCGTGGTCTGGCGGCGGGTCAGGACTATCCACAGGGCCGAGACCGCGAAGACGAGGAGGAAGAAGATCGTCGACGCCGCTGCAGCCGCTCCCACGCGGTAGTCGGTAAAGCCGGTGTTGTAGACGTATTGGAGAACAGACATGGTGGATGTCCCCGGACCACCGCCCGTCATGATGAACATCTGGTCGAACACCTTCAACGACGCCACGATCTGCAGCACCACCACGAGAATCGTCGTGCTCCGAAGCTGCGGCAGCACAATGTATCTGACTGTTGCAGGGTGCTGGCCCCGTCGAGCGCGGCTGACTCGTAGTGCTCGGGGGGATCTCTTGCAACCTGGCGAGGTAGCGTCGCTGACGAATGTCGGACCTTCTTCTGCGTGTACAGAGAGTTGAACGCGCGCCAGTTCATCCCCGGGTCATTGATGACCGCCCAGCCTGCTCCGTGGTCAGCCCCCGCCCTTTGGCCGGCTTCGAGCGCCGCGGTGAAGGCCTCTTCCCCTTGCAGCGGCTTGAGAACGCCTTGGTCGTCGAGCAGCCCCGCCTTTTCGCAAATGTCGGTGTTGTAGAAGAGCACGATGGGGCCGATGTCGTAGGGCAGGCAATACGCCTCGCCGCCGACGAGCGCGGTCGTCCAGGCAGGTTCCGAAAAGTCTTCGGCAGCAAGCCCACCAGCAGCGAGCGTCGCGTCGTCGATCTTCTCCACCAGACCGGCCCGCTGCAGAGATGGCAGGCGCGTGACATGCGCTACGGCAATGTCAGGTGGGCGTTCCCCGAGCGTTTCCAGCGACAGCTTTGTGTAGTAGGGGTTTCCCCATGCGAAGGTGATGGCCTCGAGCGACGAGGCACCGTGCTCGGAGCGGTACTTGTCGTACATCACCGCGGCCCGATCGCCGTCGCCACCAGCCCACAGGTTCCAGAAGGTCGTGGTCCCCACTGGGGGTTTGCTGGCCAGCACTCTCGACGACAAGGATGAGCATCCGGAGAACAATCCTGTCGCACCAGCTGCCGCGGTGAGCCCGAGGAACCCTCGCCGTGTCAAAGATGGGTATCGAGAAGGCATGTAGTGCTCCGTCCCAGCCGCTCCAGTTCGCGGGTTTGCGGATCTCCAAGCCGGCGTCACTGAGTTACAGCGATTTGCATCGTTGCAAAGAGCCCTGCGGCAGGCGTTTTTTCCGGTGAGGGGTCAAGACCCCGTTGACGAATTCTCAGACGCGTGATCTTGGGAGCGGCAAGCTATGCGTTCGAGCCGGACACCGGGCGGTCAAGGTCGTCCCAGGCCGCTGTACGCCGATATCTGTCGAGCAGTTCGTCGCCATGGGTGCCAGCCCTCGGCTCGGCGCCGATTCTGGCGACCGGGGCCCAATCGGACGCGATCTCGGTGACCTTGGCCCCGCGCAGCACTGCCGCGGCCTGGACGGCGGCGCCTGCGGCGGCCGTCTCGTCGAGATCCACCGTGTGCACCGGTCGACCAGCGAGGTCGGCCATCAATTGACGGTAGGCCGCGGAGCGAGCACCGCCACCCGTCAGGAACAGCCGACCACCAGTATTCACGCCCAGACCGGTGAGGACGTCAAGCCCCGCAAGCAGTCCAGCGACAACCCCTTCGTACGCGGCTCGCGCGATGTCCTCGCGGCTGACATCGCTGCGTATGCCGGCCAAGACCCCAGCGGCTCCGGGCCGGTTTGGAACACGCTCCCCGTCCAGATAAGGCACGAGAACCGGCCGGTCCGGCCGTGCGGGGGCCTCGAGAGCCAGGGCGGTGAGCCCCTCGTGGTCTACGCCGAGCAGCCGAGCGAAGGCGTCGGTCACCTTGGCGGCATTCAACGTACAAACCAAAGGAAGGTATCCACCCGAGGCGTCGGCGTTGCCGTTCACCGCCCCCGTGACGTCGGCCGTCGAGGTCGTGTGCCGAGCGTAAACGGTCCCAGAAGTCCCCAGCGAAACCACCACATCGCCGGGCTGAATACCCAGACCCAGTGCGGCGGCCATGTTGTCCCCGGTGCCGGGGCCGACGACGACACCGCGTGGCAACCCGAGCTCGTCCATGGCTGTCTGGCCGACAGGGCCCACCACTTGCTCGGGCCCGAGGATGCGGGGCAGCTTGCTGAGCCAGTCGGTGTCGTCTTCGACGAGCGCCAACAAGTCCGGTCGCCAAGCCGACTCTGCCGGAGAGAAGTAGCCGGTCCCGGACGCATCGCCTCGGTCGGTGACCTTTTCCCCGGTCAGCCGAAACGTCAACCAGTTGCCGGGCATGAGGATCGTGGCGAGCCGGCGGAAGTGCTCGGGTTCTCGTCGCTTGAGCCAGAGCAACTTGCTGATGGTGAACGCACCGACCGGAACGCTGCCAGCCCGATGAGCCCACGCAGCCGGGCCTAGTCGCTCGACCAACTCCTGCGCCTCCGGGGAGGAGGTCGTGTCGTTCCACAGCTTGGCCGGTCGGATCACCGTTTCTGCTGCGTCTAGAGGAACCAGTCCATGACACTGGGCGTCGACGCTGATAGCAGCGACGTCCGCGGTGCCCTCCATCGACAGCGCCGCCGCCAGTGCATCCCACCAGGCCTGGGGCGCCTGTTCACTGATCGGCGGCGTGGTCTGGGGATGTGGGGCTCGCCCATTACCGACGAGCCGACCGTCGTCGGCGTCGCGCAGGACCACCGTGACGGATTGTGTCGAGGAGTCAACGCCAGCGACGAGGGGCATCAAGTTCCTCCTCTGCCCGCCAAGCTCACCTGGCCGCGGAGTGTTTCGGGATATGGGCTAGCTCGTCTGAAGGCCGCCTTCTTACCTGAGCGAGCACTGGAGCAGATTCAACGCATGTCCTGAAGTCGTGTCAAGACCTGAGAGCGTCGACGAGGCCTTGCGCCCAGTCGAGCGTTGCGGTACTCATGTGACGTATGTCGCCCTCGCCACCCGACCCACGCACGCCGTGGTCGGGACCGGCTGACGTCATCCGTGCCGCGGCCATCGCTCGGCTCTACTACCTCGGTGGCCGGTCGAAGTCAGACATTGCCGCGGAGTTCGGGCTTTCCCGCTTCAAGGTCGCACGGGTTCTCGACGATGCGCTCGCGACAGGGATTGTCAAGATTCAGATCGATCTGCCGGGTGAGTTCGATGCGCGACTTTCGGACGAACTCAGGGCGACTCTGGGTCTCAGGCACGCCATCGTGGTGGAGATTCCCGAGAACGACGACGGGGCCCGCCGACTGCGACTGGGTCGGGCTGCCGCCGATCTGCTGGAGGAGGTCCTCTTACCTGGCGAGACCCTGGGCATCGCCTGGGGGCGAACGCTGAGCGCCATGAGCTCCCAGCTGAAAAGGTTGGCACCCTGCACCGTGGTGCAACTGGCCGGTGTCATTTCCGCCTCGGACAATATGGAAAGTGGCGTTGAGCTAGTGCGTCGGGTAGCGGCCGTATCCGGCGGCCAGGCCTGCCGGATCTACGCCCCCCTCCTGGTCTCGGACAGCGCGACCGCTGAGATGCTCCGGCGTCAGCCGCAGGTGGCCGACACGCTCCGCCGACACGATCAGCTCACCACCGCAGTCATCGCGATTGGCTCGTGGACACCCCCCGACTCCACGGTGTACGACGTGTTGACGAACGCAGATCGCCAAGTCCTTCTGGGCGTCGGGGTCGAAGCCGAGCTCTCTGCGATCTTCCTAGGAAATGATGGCCAGATACTCGACACCGACCTCAACCGCCGTCTCATCGCCATCACGGGTGAACAGCTCAAGAAGGTACCCCATGTGATCGCGGTGGCCGGTGGCCATTCCAAGCACGAGGCGATTCAAGCGACGCTCCGCGCGGGCTTCGTCGACTCTCTCGTGACCGACAGCGAAACCGCGCGCTTCCTGCTCGGAGAGGCACGCTCGCTTGACGACGCGCCGCCGCCACGCAAGAATCCCATCCGAGAAGCCGAGGGGCTCAGATGAGCATAGGTTGGGAGGCCGCCATGGGGAGCAGCCGAAGGTCGTCGCCACGATTCGCCCCCGAGGACAAGCTCGTCCAGGGATCACCGGCGGGCGCTGCGAAGTGACGGCGACCAGCATGCGAGTGAGCGTTCTCCGCGGTGTCGGCGAGGTCGCTGTCGAGGAGCGGCCCATCCCGCAGCCCGGCCGGGGCGAGGTGCTCGTGCGCATCGGCTCAGTCGGTGTGTGTGGCTCGGATGTGCACTACTACGAGCACGGACGGATCGGGCCCCATGTGGTCGACAGCCCGCTCATCTTAGGGCACGAAGCCGGTGGCGAGGTGGAAGCACTCGGCCTTGGAGTCACGTCGTTGGCGTCCGGACAGAGGGTGGCGGTCGAGCCGGGAGTCCCTTGCGGCAACTGTCCCCAATGTCTTGCCGGCCGCTACAACTTGTGCCCGGACATGCGCTTCTTCGCAACCCCGCCCTACGACGGGGCGTTCTGCGAGTTCGTGGTCATGCCCACGGCGTTCGTACATGCGGTCCCAGACACGGTCAGCGACGACGCCGCGGGTCTGCTCGAACCGTTGTCGGTCGGCATCTGGGCGTGCCGGAGAGGTCAGGTGAGCGCAGGCTCGCGGGTGCTCATCACGGGCGCCGGGCCGATCGGACTCGTGGGTGTTCAGTCCGCGCTGGCTTTCGGCGCCACCGAGGTGTGGGTGAGTGATGTCAACCCGCATCGACTGGAACTCGCGCGGCAGCTGGGTGCAATCGCGCTGGATGTGTCCAAGCGCCCCATCGCGGAGTGGGACGTCGAGCCGGATGTGCTCCTCGAGTGCTCTGGAAATGCGCAGGCGACGAGAGAGGCGATCCTCACGGTCGCCCGGGCGGGGCGCGTGGTCCTGATAGGGATGGGCAGCAACGAGCTGCCGCTGCCGCTGCCCTACGTGCAGAATCGAGAGCTCGTGTTGACGGGGGCCTTCCGGTACGCAAACACCTGGCCTACCGCCATCGCACTCGTCGCCTCGGGCCGCGTGGACCTGGATGCTCTCGTAACCGGCCATTACGGGCTCGATGATGCCGAGAAGGCGCTGACGGCAGCGCGACGTGATCCGACGACGGTGAAAGTCATCGTCCGCCCGGGACTCGTACCCAGGCTTGACAGGTAAGGGTGCCTATGATCACGCTCTCGGCAGAGAACCTGTCCTCGCTCGGCCCCGAGGTGGCTAGGCCGACGTACGACCGCGACCACGTGCGGGTGGGGGTCGTCCACTTCGGCGTCGGGGGCTTCCACCGAGCACATGAGGCGATGTACCTCGACCGGCTGATGAACAATGGCAAGGCGCTCGACTGGGGAATCTGCGGAGTGGGAGTCATGCCGCAGGACAGACGCATGGCCGACGTCATGGCCGCGCAGAACGGGCTGTACACACTCGTCGTCAAGCACCCCGACGGGACCCTTGAGCCACGGGTGATCGGCTCTATCGTCGACTATCTTTTCGCACCCGACGACCCCGAAGCTGTCATCGAGCGGATGGCGGATGCGGACACGCGCATCGTCTCTCTGACGGTGACCGAAGGCGGTTACAACATCCACGCTGTCACGGGTCAGTTCGACGAGACCAACCCCGACATCCGTGCTGACCTGGAGCCCGACGCCACCCCACGGACCACCTTCGGCCTCGTCACCGAAGCGCTGGTACGCCGCAGGGGTCGCGGCATGTCTCCCTTCACCATCCTTTCCTGCGACAACATCCAAGGCAACGGCGATGTGGCGCGGCGCAGCTTCGCAGCCTTCGCCAGACTGCGTGACCCCGAGCTCGGTGCGTGGGTCGAGCGCGAGGTGCGGTTTCCCAACTGCATGGTCGATCGGATTACCCCAGTGACCACCGACGAGGACCGTGCGGAAGTAGCCCGCAGCTTCAACGTGGACGACGGGTGGCCGGTGGTCTGTGAGCCTTTCACTCAGTGGGTGCTGGAGGACCGGTTCGACGCAAGGCCGCCCTTAGAGGAGGCAGGGGTTCAGCTAGTCGACGATGTCGAGCCCTACGAGCTGATGAAGTTGCGGCTGCTCAACGCGAGCCACCAGGCGCTGTGCTACTTCGGATACCTCGCGGGGTACCGGCTAGTCCATGAGGTGTGCCAGGACGCCCTCTTCGCTGACTTTTTGCTTCGATACATGGACGTCGAGGCGACCCCCACCCTGGAGTCGGTCCCCGGGATCGACCTCGGGCATTACAAGACGAACCTCATCGAGCGGTTCTCGAATGGGCAGGTACGTGACACCGTCGCCAGGCTTTGTGCCGAGAGCTCCGACCGGATTCCGAAATGGCTGCTCCCGGTGATTCGGCACAATCTCGAGCACGATGGTGAGGTTGCCTTATCAGCGGCGGTGGTGGCCAGTTGGGCCCGCTACGCGGAGGGCATTGATGAGGACGGCCAACCCATCGAGGTGGTCGACCGGCTCAAGGACACCCTGATGGCAGCCGCTCAGGAGCAGCGTTCCGACCCGCTGGCGTTCCTGCGCAGTCGGGAGTTATTCGGGGACCTCGTCGAAGCCGAGCGTTTCACCTCCGCATTCCTCGCGAGTCTTGAGTCCCTGCACGAGCAGGGCGCCCGCAAGACGCTGGAAGACCTGACGTCAAGTCGTTGATACCTCCCGGCGATGCGCCTCCAAGCATCGGGTGACTGCTATCACGTCTGAGACTGGGCGATGTTGACCATCCATGTGATGCCGAACTGGTCTACGCACATGCCGAACTCATCGCCCCACATCTGCTTCTCCAGGGGTATCGACACGGAGCCGCTGCCGGACAGCTTTTCCCAGTAGCCCCGCAGGTCGTCACCGTCGTCCCCGCTCAGGCTGACGGCGATGTTGTCGCCGGGTTTGAGTTCCATTTCAGGAGGGGTGTCGGCTCCCATGAGCGTGAAGCCGCTGTCCGTCTCGAGGATGGCGTGCATGATGTTGTCGGCGCCTGAGGAATCTGGCGCGCCGAATTCGCCGAACGTGTTCATCGTCAAGGTGCCGCCGAAGACGTTCTCGTAGAACTCCATGGCTTGGCGCGCATTTCCGGTGAAGCTGATGTAGGGGTTGAGCCGAGATGCCACCAGATACTCCTTACGCGAGACAAGGGTCAATCCTTGCAGGCTAGCCTGGCGCCGACAACGGGCCAGACTCGTGCCCTCGGTTTTCGACCCTGCCTCCCTGCGGTGGAACGGCAACGCGCTCAATGTGGCCGCGGCCCAGCCTGACAAGAACGCATTCAGATCGACCTTTGCCATCAAGCCGACCTGGTTGGGTAGAAGACGATCTTGCGTAGATGAGCGCTTGAGAAAGTGGTATGGCACCCGGAACGAGCAGGTCGAGCGACTCTCTTCTTTCATCTAGGCGATCATCGGGGAATGCAACCCGACGGATCGGACCGCCCCCGGGCCTCGGCAGTAGTGGTCACGGGCGTCCCCGGCGCGGGCAAGACGACGCTTGCGTCGACGATAGCGAAGGAACTCAGTGCGCTGTTGCTGTCGCTCGATGAGATCAAGGAAGACCTGTACGAGCGAGACAGGACGCGCGATGGCTTTGAGCTACGCCGCGCTGCAGAGGCGGCACTGGGGAACCACCTGGCGGCTGCGACAGACACGGTGGTCGTGGACATATGGATCGCACCCGTCCGGGACACCGACCGCGTCATCAGCCTCCTGCGGCAACACACGGTGAGCATCGTCGAAGTGCTCTGCCGGGTCCCAGCAGAAGTCGCAGTGGAGCGGTACGTGCGTCGCCCAAGAACTGGGCCGCATCTGTCGCCGGACGAGGCCACCCTTGGACGAATTCGAGAAGCCGTCGAAGTCTTCAGGCCCCTTGGAATCGGCAAGTGCATCGAGATCGACACCTCCCACCCGGTTGACGTCCAAGAGGTCCTCGCTCAGCTTCGCGCCGTAACGAAGTAGATGAGTGGGTTTGGGCGCCTCAGCGCTTGTCTCGGTCAGCGCTGGTCAACTCCAGGCCGCCACCGCCAGCGCTGTACTCGATCGCGGTTGGGGATGTCGGCACGTCCCGTGGCCCACAACATCAGGGGTCCAGGGGTCGTCATGCGGCTCGAGGTCTGGGTGGAGTCGGTCTATGACCCGAGCGCAGAGGTCGGCGTCTGGCGGTTGGTACGTAAGCTCGAGCCCGCTGACGATGTCGTGGGTATGCAGCAACACCTCGGCCACGGCCAGCGCTGTGAAGCCCTCCGCGTCGGCCAGCCCGTAGGGGTGGTAAGCCCTGGTACCGGCTGGAGCAGCACGGACAACAGTCGAGAGCAAGCGCCCATCCCTCCGATGAGGTTCAGTAGGCCTGCCGGCTCGGTATTGCGCTTCGGTGCGAAGGTGAAGGGTAGGTAGCCAGTCCGCACACACCCGGCCAACTGCGTTGGCGTAGGCGCCTAGGTCGTCAGCGATGTGACCTGCCGTGCGCGACGGCTCCACTTCAAACCGTGCGCGGCCACCGTCCAGTCCCGGTCTACGCCGGCTTTGAGCTCCGTCAGGGCAGCGGAGACCGCCGAGTCCAAGTCATTCGCGGTCACCTTCGACCTTGCCCTTGACCCGACATGAGTTGATTTTTGACGTGAGGCCGTCGTCACCGCGGGTCAGGCCTTGGCCGCCCGCGGGGACTTCTTGTCAAGGTCACCTCCGGCAGTGGCTGCACTTCGACGGGGGAGCGACCGGGGCATGGAACTGAGGGTGCCAGCTGCCTCGTGATCGGCAGACCAACGGCGGCTATCCTCGGTGTATCCGGTCCCCCACGGACTCATACACGTCAAGGCCTGCTTTCGACCCAAAGTCTCTTCTCTAGAGATTCTCATCGAAGTGAGGACGCCTCCCCGTCGGCGGGAAGTATGCGCTGGAACTCCCCTACCAAGGCGTACTGTTCGAAGCCGAGAGCCTCGTTGATGGCCACCATATGCGCGTTGGTCTCGGCGTTGGTCGTGGTGATGAATCGCTTATCTGGGAACCGTTGTTGGATCGACCTGATCTGGGCGACCTTGATCGCAATCCCCAGCCCGTGGCCGCGGTGGTCGGGACGCACGATCGTGGCCCACTGGTCGACGTGTGGCTCGCCTGTCGCCGTAACGACTGCGCAGGTGAGGGCGACAACGGTCTCCGTCGTATCGAGGCCCAGCGCCGTGACCCGGGTGCGCCCCCGTTCGCGGATCTCGTCGTCTTGGTCTGCGAGGATCTGGGGAGTTCGACGGCTCTGCTCGACCTGGAGCTCGCCACCGGGGGCATCGAGGGTCAGTCGGTTGTGGACGTCGCAGTAGCCCTGAGCCAGATCGCTTGGAATCGGGCCGATGACGGTGCGTAGCTCGTAGCCGCCATGTCGGGTCCTTG
This sequence comes from Nocardioidaceae bacterium, assembly GCA_013813125.1. Classification (GTDB taxonomy): domain Bacteria; phylum Actinomycetota; class Actinomycetes; order Propionibacteriales; family Nocardioidaceae; genus JACCZJ01. Next base: position 10,629 of record JACCSH010000223.1, read on the forward strand.
CCTGTGTCGCCAGGGATCCCAGCAGACTGTTCGACACCGGCAAGGCCAGCCGCCGCTCAACTTGAGTGTTGGCCAAGCTAAAGCCATGCCGTTCAGCGAAACGGCGGTACGGGTGGTCAGCGTCTCCCCCGTACGGGTATTT
>JACCSH010000234.1 GCA_013813125.1 Nocardioidaceae bacterium
GTGGTATGACGACCCACCACAAGCTGGTCACCAACAGGTGCGCCCAGTCGTCGCCATGCATGGTGCCATCCCGAACAGCGGTCTCTGAGCCGTGCCCAGATCGATCCATGGCGCGGCGTCCTTGAGAGATGTGACGATGCCGAAAAGGATCCCGAAGGCGGTCGGGAGCACGAAGGACAAGACGATCGCGGCGGCCGTACGCAAGGTAGCCGACGGCGATCCCATGCTCTCTCCGAGCGTCACCGCCTCGTTGATCCGCCAGGTTGCCGATTCATCGGTTTCGGCGGCGGTCGACCGGGCGGGGTTGCCAAGGGCCGTCTTGCCGAGCTCACCGACCGCGAACTCGAGGTGGCTCTGGGCGTGGGTGAGGGCAAGTCCTCCAACGCCGAGATCGCTGGTGCTCTCTTCATGAGCGTCGCAACGGTGAAGGCCCATGTGTCGCGTGTGTTGACCAAGTTCGACGCCACCAACCGCGTCCAGATCGCCATGACCGTGCATGACGCCGGTCTGACGGAATAGACCTGCTCCTCGTTCGGTAAGTGCACAAACGCGTGCGCGCCCGAGGGGAGCACCCATGGGGACCGGGTGGCAACCGCTCTTCGACCTGGGCGCCGAAGGGCTCTCGACGTCTGAGCTCAGAAGTCCCGGATGCCCCAGGGCGAGCCGTACGAGGTGAGCAGGTCGAGGAACGGTACGGCGTCGAACGCCTCCGGACCGAGCACTCCCGCGCCGGACCATGTACCGTTCGCCAGCAGCTCCAACGCCACGACCGGATTGACGGCTGTCTGCCAAACCACGCATTGATGGCCGTACTCGCGCATCGACCACTCGTTGTCAACCACGGAATAGAGGTACGTCGAGCGGGGCCGGCCATCCTTGCCAGTCCCGGTCACGTGAACACCTGCGCAGGTCTTGCCCCGCATCTTGTCGCCCAGCGTGGCCGGGTCAGGCAGCGCCGCCGCCACGACATCTCGAGGGCTGACCTCGACACCACCCACCCGCAGCTTCTCGGTCTTGTCGAGCCCCAGCTTGTGCAGAGTCTTGAGCACGTCGATGAATTCGTCACCGAGGCCGTACTTGAAGGTCACCCGCGAACAGTCGATCCAACGTGGCATCAACAGGACTTCTTCGTGCTCGACGTTGACGCACTCGACGGGGCCGATGCCCTCGGGGAAGTCGAACACCTCACCTTCGCTGAAGGGTTCGGTGGTGTGCCAACCTCGTTCCTTCTCCCAGATGACAGGCGGGTTGAGGCACTCTTCGATGGTGGTCCAGATCGAGAAGGAAGGAGCGAAGTCGTAGCCCTCGACAGTGAGGTTGGACCCGTCGCGCGTTCCCAGCTCGTCGATGGCAGAGAAGAGGTAGTCGGCGGCATAGCGAGCGAAGACGTCGGACAACCCCGGCTCGACTCCGATGCCGACCAAGGCGAGGCGTCCTGCCTTCTCCCACGCGTCGGTCACGGCGAACTGCTCGTCACCGAGCTTGACTCCAGTCAGTTCGTAGGGCTTGTCCGGATGCGACTTCGACAGGCTCATGGCCATGTCGAGGTAGTCGGCCCCGGCGGCGAGCGCCCCTTCGAACAGAGGCATCACGAAGCGCGGGTCGACTGCGTTCATGAGATGGGTGATCGAGTGCTGCCGGGCTAGGTCGGCGACGGCAGCTGAGCTGGAGGCGTCGAGTGCGGCGCCGCTGAAACGTTCATCGACCGCAGCAGCCTTGAGGGCACGCCCCTCGTCGTAATCCGCGATGATGACGTGCTCGAAGAAGTCTCGGCGGGCCGCGATGGCAGCAAAAGCTGAGCCGACGCCACCGGCGCCGACGAGCAGGATCCGCATCTCACGCCTCGATGTTGTGCATCACGTGCTTGATGCGGGTGTAGTCCTCCAGCCCGTACATGGACAGGTCCTTGCCGTAACCAGAATGCTTGAAGCCACCGTGCGGCATCTCAGCGACGATGGGGATGTGGGTGTTGACCCAGACACAGCCGAACTCGAGACGACGCGCCATTCGCATCG
>JACCSH010000250.1 GCA_013813125.1 Nocardioidaceae bacterium
GCACAAGCTGTGGCGGACCCGCGACCCGAAGGGCTACCACGTCGAATACGGGTTTTCGTGCATGGGCTACGAGATCGCCGGTGGGCTCGGTGTGAGGCTGGCGGCCGACCAAGCCGGCGATGACCGCGACGTCTTCGTTCTGGTGGGTGACGGCTCCTACCTGATGATGGCGCAGGAGCTGGTCACGGCGGTGCAGGAGGGCATCAAGCTGATCGTCGTCATCGTGCAGAACCACGGGTTCGCGTCGATCGGCGCACTCTCTGAGTCGCTTGGTTCTCAACGGTTCGGCACCAGCTACCGCTACCGCACGCACTCGGGTCTGGACGGCGACACCTTGCCGGTAGACCTCGCAGCCAATGCCGCGAGTCTGGGAGTCGATGTCATCCGTGCTCAGTCTCTGGACGAGTTCGAGCGTGCCGTGGTCAAGGCTCAGGAAAGCGACCTCTCGACGGCCATCCACATCGAAACCGATCCGCTGGCACCAGCGCCAGAGAGCTCGGCGTGGTGGGATGTGCCCGTTGCCGAGATCTCCTCGCTCGAAACAACGCGCGAGGCGCGCGGCCGCTATGACGCCGCCAAAGCACGTCAGCGGGCATACCTCGACGTCGCAATTCGCGAGTCCCGATCCGATCCGGAGGCCTGACCTGATGAGACTGATCGAGCACTGGATCGGTGGCGCACATGTGAGTGGCTCAGGGGACCGTGTCGGCGACGTCTACGACCCCGCGCTCGGCGCACCGCAGGCACAGGTGCGGTTGGCGAACTCGGCCGACGTGGACGTGGCGGTGGGGGCTGCGAGGGCAGCGTTTGCTACCTGGGGGAACTCGTCCGTCACGTCGAGGGCCCGGGTGATGTTCAGGTTCCGCGAGCTGATCGAGCGTTATGAGGACGATCTGGCCACGGTCATCTCTGCCGAGCACGGCAAGACGCTCGATGATGCGCGAGGGGAAGTGGTGCGTGGCCGTGAGGTAGTGGAGTTCGCCTGCGGCATCCCCCAACTATCGAAGGGTGAGTTCTCCGACCAGGTCTCCACCGGCGTCGACTCCCATTCGTTTCGGCAGCCCCTCGGAGTGGTCGCCGGCATCACGCCGTTCAACTTCCCGATCATGGTGCCGTTGTGGATGCATCCAATTGCCATCGCATGCGGCAACACGTTCGTGCTCAAGCCGAGCGAGCGAGACCCTGGCGCTTCAGACCTGGTCGCTCAGCTGTACGCCGAGGCGAAACTGCCCGATGGCGTCTACAACGTCGTTAACGGGGACAAGCAGGCTGTGGACGCGATCTTGGACTCTCCGGACATCGCCGCCGTCTCCTTCGTCGGGTCGACACCGATCGCGCGGTATGTCCATCGGAGGGCCACGGAGGCGGGCAAGCGGGTGCAGGCGCTCGGTGGTGCCAAGAACCATGCCGTGGTGATGCCCGATGCAGATCTCGACTTTGCTGCCGACCACCTGGTCGCAGCCGGGTACGGGTCGGCCGGGCAGCGCTGCATGGCCATCTCAGCCGTTGTGGCTGTGGGCGCTGCCGCCGATCTGCTGGTCGAGAAGGTGCGACAGCGCACCCTCACCTTGCAGGTGGGGCCAGGCTCAGACCAGGCCTCGGACATGGGTCCGGTTGTTACGGCTGCCGCCCGCGATCGGGTGCTCGACTACATCAGTCAAGGTGAGAAGGACGGCGCAGTGCTGGTCGTCGACGGGCGCGAGCTAGTGGTCGACGGACACGAGGAGGGGTTCTTCGTCGGGCCTACGTTGATCGACCATGTCGCGACAGATATGTCGGTCTACACCGATGAGATCTTCGGACCTGTCCTCAGTGTGCTGCGAGTAGACAGCCTGGATGCCGCAATCGACCTGGTCAACGCCAACCCGTACGGCAACGGTACGGCCGTGTTCACGTCGTCTGGCGAGGTCGCGCGCACCTTCCAGCGTCGAGTCAGTGTGGGCATGATCGGCATCAATGTGCCGATTCCGGTCCCAATGGCCTTCTTCTCCTTCGGGGGATGGAAGGACTCCATCTTCGCGGACCACCATATCCACGGGCCAGAGGGAGTCCGCTTCTACACTCAGGCGAAGGTGGTGACCAGTCGTTGGCCACATATAAGCGAGGAATCACTTGCACAGATCAACTTCCCAACCGCACGGTAGTGCGGGTTGGGAAGCGAGGCAACAGCCCAACCGCACGGTAGTGCGGGTTGGGAAGCAAGGGAACGGCCCAAGGGTGTACTGACCTGAGGGATTCAGCCCGCTGTTGAGCAGCGGCCGACAAGGAGGAATGCATATGACGATCCGACGGGCACTCGTGGCGAGCTTCGCCGCCGGGGCACTGCTGCTCACCGGCTGCAGTACGAGCGAAGAAGGCGACACCGACACTGACACTGACACCGACAGTGGCGGCTCGACGAGCGACGGCGACTTCCGCATCGACGTCATCACCCACGCGGCACCTGGGGACTCTTTCTGGGACGTCGTCAAGGCCGGCAGCGAGCAAGCCGGTGAAGACCTCGGTGTCGACCTGCAGTACAACAGCGCACCGGAACCCGGGGAGCAGAGCACGCTGATTGACAACGCGGTGGCTGACGGCAGCGACGGCCTGGTCATCTCGATGGCCAACCCCGACGGTCTCGAAGCCAGCATCACAAAGGCGATCGAGGGTGGAACGCCAGTGATCACGATCAACTCCGGCATCGACGCGTGGGAGGAGTTCGGGGCGATCACGCACGTCGGTCAGAGCGAGAC
>JACCSH010000267.1 GCA_013813125.1 Nocardioidaceae bacterium
CGCTCGGAGTCAGCACCTCGCAGGCGATCAGCTTGTCGGTCTCGAACGCGTCCGGTGTGCAGAAGTTGTTGACCTGTCGGCTCGCCTGGCCGGCGCCGCGCAGTTCGACTGGGACCGTCTCAGCAGGACCGTACCGAAAAGGCAGGCGCCGCCGGCAGACCGCGGACGGCAACGCGAACCGGCCGCCCGCTTTGCTGCTTATCGTTGCCGACGCGTCGCGTGGCACATAGGCAAAGTCGCAGACGGCGTCGAACACACCCGCCCGCCCTTGCAGGCCGAGGGTCTCGTCCCCACAGGTGACCTCGCAACCTCCCGAAAGCGGCAGCACGAGGACCTCAGCTAGCGCGGTCTGAACCACGGCGCTTTCTCCCGGTGCCAACCGCAGCACAGCCAGCCCGCAGTACGTCCACCCCGCGGAGGCGGGAGTGATCTGCAGTTCGTACGGCGGTGAGGCCGCCGTGCCCTGGCGCACGTGGAAGTCGCCCATGTCACAGCATCTCGACAGTCGTGTCGACAGCGGCAGCCACGTCGCCTCCGGGTGGGTACAGCAGTGAGCGCCCGACGACCATGCCGCGAACGTGGGGATTGGCCAACGCCTTGGACCACTGAGCGAACTGGGTCTGCTGGTCCATAGGGACTTCACCACCCAGCAACAGTGTCGGCAAGGTAGTGGCGGCAAGGACGGACTCCATGTCGTCGACCACGGGAAGCTTCAGCCAGGTGTGTGCGGAGGTCCAGCCCAGACCAGCCGCAACCGTGGCTGACCGAATGACCGCCTCTGCGGTCAGATCGTTGCGTACCCGCCCATCGACCCGGTGGGAGACGAATGGCTCGACCATCGCCATCAGGCCCCGCTCTGCCAGTCCGTTGATGGCCGCCGCCGATGCCATCAGAGTGGATGCGGTGGCGGCGTCATGCGGGTCGATACGCAAGAGCATCTTGCCGCCTTGCAACCGGTGTCGCTGGATCGCCGCGGGGCTGTAGCCGGTGAAGCGGTCGTCGATCTCGAAAGATGTCCCGGCCAGGCCACCGCGGTTCATGGAACCGATCACAACCTTGTTGTCGAGAGCTCCCAGCAGCAGCAGGTCCTCGACGATGTCAGCCGTCCCGAGTACACCGTCTACTCCGGGGCGCTCAAGAGCGAGGCACAGGCGACGCAGCAGGTCCCACCGGTCGGCCATGGCCATGGCGTCACCGCCGGCACGCAACGCTCCGCGCGCCGGGTGGTCCGCAGCGACGAGCAACAACCGTCCGGTCTGCCCGGTGAGAGAGGTCGGCTGACGCCGGGTGCTCGCGAGTTCGACAATGCTCTGCGGCGCTGACACCCGGATGTCGAGCAGGTTCGCCAGCCTGTCGTCGTACGTCACCGCGACACCCCGAGCAGGTCGTCGAGCTCCAGCGCTGTTGGCATCGCATCGGCACAGGCCAGCCTCCCGGCCACAAGGGCTCCGGCGGCGTTGGCGAAACGGAGGACGTGCTCGAGGTCCCAGCTCGACAGCAGCCCGTGACACAACGCACCGCCGAATGCATCGCCGGCCCCCAGCCCGTTGACGACCTCCACCTCGAGCGGGGGTACGACGACCCACTCGTCACCGCGCACCCCGAGCACCCCGGCTGGCCCCTGTTTGACCACGGCCAACTCCACTCCCGCCTGCTGCAGGGCGCCGGCCGCGGCGTGCGGGTCGCGGGTCCGGACGGCAACCTCGCACTCGTCCAGGTTTCCGATCGCAACCTCGACCAAGGGCAGTGCTGCCTGCACCGCGCGGTGCGCCTCGTCGCCCGACTCCCAGAACATCGGCCGGTAGTCCAGATCGAGCACCGACAGGCCGTGCTCCCCTCGCGCTTCGAGAGCAGCCATGGTGGCGCTCCTCGAGGGCTCGGTGCACAGCCCAGTGCCGGTGACCCAGAAGACGTCGGCAGCCGCGATCGCGTCGAAGTCCAGGCTGTCGGTGCGGATCTCGAGATCGGGCGCCTTCGGCTGGCGGTAGAAGTACAGAGGGAAATGGTCAGGGGGAAAGATCTCGCAGAACGTGACGGGTGTGGGAAGGCCGGGAACGTCACTGACGAAGCGGTCGTCGACCCCGAACGCTCGCAGTGCTTGGTGGATGAAGCGCCCGAACGGGTCAGGGCCGGTCCGAGTGATGACCGCTGTACGCCGACCGAGTCTTGCCGCCGCGACAGCCACGTTGGTGGGACTGCCACCCAGGTACTTGCCGAACGACGTGACGTCCTCGAGCCCCACCCCGATCTGGTGGGGGTAGATGTCGACGCCGACCCGTCCCATCGTGAGCACCTCGAAGCTCGTCGTCATGCAGCCACCTCGAGCAGGTAGTCAAGACTTTGCCGCACGTTCGCCACCGGGCCGGCCCCTCGTGGCTCCGAGTCGAGCATGATGTCCTGCTCGAGCACGTACCACCCCCGGTACCCCGAGCCCTCGAGGGTGGCGACCAGGTCGGCGATGTCGATGTCACCTTCGCCGAGAGGTCGGAACATCCCGGCTCGGACCGCATCGCCGTAGGACATCTGACCTGCGATCACCAGCTGTGCCATCGCGACGTCGACGTCTTTGAGGTGCACATGGTTGACGCGCTTTGCATGCGCACGAGCGAGTGTTCCCGGGTCTGTGCCGCCGACCTGCAGGTGACCGGTGTCCAGGCACAGTCCCACCCGCGAGCCGGCGAGGACGCGCTCCACCTCCTCACCGCGCTCAACCATCGTGCCGACGTGCGGGTGCAACGACGCGGTGATGCCACGAGCGTCGGCGAGGTTCGCGATCCTGTCGAGGTTGCTGAGCAGCATCTGCCACTCTCGCTCGTCAAGGACCGGGCGGTCGTCGTACCCGTCGACTCCGGGGTGCGCGGCCAGCACCATCACGTCGGCTCGGGTGGCCAGGCAGCCGTCGATGAACGCGGCCACCTGCGCCAACGGGTCGTGCGCCGGATCGTGCAGGAGGACCGGCAGGAAACCGCCAACTGCTCGCATACCGAACGCCTCCAGCTGCCGGGCCTTGCCCTCGGGCTCCTGAGGCAAGAAGCCGTCGGGGCCGAACTCGGTTCGGGTCAGCCCCAGAGCGCGCATCTCCGCCAGAACCCGATCCGGACTCAACTGGTATCCCCACCCGGGCACCTCACAAACCCCCCACGAGATCGGCGCACCCGCGATCCGGTCCCTGAGCCCAGCTCCGTCGGTCGATGTCTCCCCCGCGATCGGGGCCGGCGTGGTGGCCACCGATCGCTCGCTCGGGCTCATTGCACGACCTCAGCAACCGAGACGGCACGATTCTGCCGACGCGACACCTCACATGCCTCTGCCACATAGAAGGCCTGCAGGGCATCGAGCAGGGTGCACTCGCTGTCTCCACCGTGCTCAACCAGCGAAACGAACGCACGAAGCTCAGCCTCGTAGGCCGCCGCGAACCGCTGAGGGAACGCAGGGTGTGGAACGCCCGACGGGAAGTCTGTGCCAGGCTCGGCGGAGGTGACTGCGCTGTTCTCGTCGAGGCCGACGGCGATGGAGGCCTTCTCGCCGAGCACCTCGAGCCGCACGTCATAACCCGCCTCGTTGTACCGCGAGCAACTGACAACGGCCAACGTTTCGTCGTCGAGAGTCAAGAGGGCCGACGCGGCGTCGACGTCGTCATGCTCGGCAAAGAAAGCCGCACCGCGGTTGGCTCCCACGGCGTACACGCTGACAATCTCGCGGCCGGTCACCCACCGGATGCTGTCGAAGTCGTGAACCGCGCAATCGCGGTAGATGCCACCCGACCTGGCGACGTAGTCGGCGGGTGGCGGTGCCACGTCGAGCGTGCAGGAGCGGAGGGTGTGGATCCAGCCCAGCCGCCCGGACTGCACCGCCTCGCGGGCTTGTCGATAGCCAGGGTCGAACCGTCGCTGGAAGCCGATCTGGACAGGCACACCGCTGCCCTCGACTGCCCGGACCACGTGCAGGGTACCCGCGGTGTCAGAAGCCACCGGCTTCTCGCAGAACACTGGCATGCCTCGGCTCACCGCTTTGGTGATAAGGGGGGCATGGGCATCGGTGGCTGCTGCGATGACGACTGCGTCGAGTCCGCTGTCGAACAACGCCTCAACGGTTTCAACGGCCACCCCCTCGGTCTTGGCGGCCACCTCCTGCGCTCGGTCCGCGACCACGTCGGCGATCACCACCTCGGCGATCTCGTCGATACGGGCGAGCACCTCGGCATGCATGGCGCCGATGCGCCCGGCGCCAGCCAGTCCGATCTTCATGCGCCACCTTTGGGAGTGAGCTCGATGCCGAGTTCCAGCAAATTCCTCGTGCCGACAGTCTGGTCCGCGGTGCAGAGCGTGTCAACCATTTGTCCTTACATAGCCTGGGACGACGTGCCGCTTGCGCATCGCCTGGCTGCGCTACCCTTCGTTCTGCGGAGAAGCCAGCATTTGTCCGGAGTCGGCGAGGGGTCGACCCCCCACGACTGAGCAGCCGCACGCGGCGCGGAGGTCCGCCTGTGTCCATCCAGCCACCTGTTCACGTCGACCGCAGCAGCTCGGTGCCGCTGTACGTGCAGGTGGCCGAGCAGCTGGAGCACGCGATCTCGACCGGCCAGCTCTCCCCAGGAGACCGCATCCCCAACGAGGTGGCCATGGCGCAGGCGTTGGGCTTGTCGCGCCCTACCCTGCGGCAAGCCATGCAGTCCCTGGTGGACAAGGGGCTGGTCGTGCGCAAGAGGGGGGTCGGTACCCAGGTGGTCCGATCCCGGATACGGCGGCCTCTTCAGCTTACGAGCCTGTACGACGATCTCGCTCAGGCGGGGGAGACGCCCGAAACGCGCGTGCTGGGTCTTTCGCTGACTGCCGCTCAGGGAGGTGACGCCAGCGAGCTGCGGCTTGCGATCGGCGCACCGGTCTGGTCCCTCGAGCGCCTCCGACTTGTGGGTGGCCAACCTTTGGCGTTGCTGCACAACGTCATCCCGGCGGAACTGATAGACCTCGAGGGCGTCGACCTCACCGACAGCGGGCTCTACCAGCAGCTGCGGCGACGTGGCACAACAATCAGGGTCGCACATCAGCAGATGGGCGCGCGGCGAGCGGACGCACGGGAGGCAAGACTGCTGCAGGAGCGCAAGGGTTCACCCCTGCTGGTGATGAAGCGCACCGCCTACGACGACAGCGGTCGCGCCGTCGAGGTCGGCTCGCACGTCTACCGACCAGACCTGTACTCCTTCGAGGTCACCCTGGTCGACCGCTGATCCTGCCAGTTCAGTCCCAACCCCCGCTTGGTTGTCAGCAGATCTCCTCGGCGCGAGCGAGACCGCGAGCCTGATCGACGTCGGCTCTTGCGAGCCTGGCTGCGAGCGAGGTCGGCGGCGCCGATCATGCCCGCCTCGTTGCCCAGGTGCGCTCGCACGATGCGTGCCTCGGGTCGATACCCACGCCCGGTGAGCGTGCGCCGGTAGGCAGTCGTCGCGGGGCCGATCAACAGCTCGCCGGCATCCGAGACTCCGCCACCGATGACGAACGTTCCTGGGTCGAGGGCGGCCGCCAGGTTTGCCAAGCCGATGCCCAACCAGTCGCCGATCTCGGCAAGCAGCTCGACCGACGCTGGGTCGCCCGACAGTGCAACCTCCGTAACCAGCGGGCCGGTGATGGCGGCCGGGTCACCGCCGGCTCGGTCCAACAGGGCCCGAGCCAGCGGCGAGCGCGATGCGGCCAGCTCGCGCGCTTCCCGGACCAACGCGTTGCCGCTGGCGTATTGCTCCCAGCAGCCTCGGTTGCCACATTCGCAACGGTGACCGTCACGCACCACCTGCATGTGGCCGAACTCCCCCGCAATCCCGGAGCTGCCGCGGTGGACTATGCCGCCCAGCACGAGGGCCCCACCTATTCCCGTGCCCAAGGTGACGCAGACCAGGTTTGGTTCGTTCTGTGCGGCGCCGAACCGCCACTCCGCCCAGGCAGCAGCGTTCGCGTCGTTCTCGACCAGAGTGGAAAGACCGACCCGCCGCCGTACCGCGTCGCGTAGCGGCTCGTGGCGCCACGCGAGATGTGGCGCAAAGAGCACCGTCGAGCGGGTCGCATCGACGAAGCCCGCTGCGCCAATGCCGACGGCCGAGACGACATGGCGCGAACGCAGGTCGCTGACGATCTCAGCGATCGCGTCCTCGACCTCGGGAGGGCTGGTTGACGGTGTCTCGCGGCGCGCCCGCTCGAGCACTGCACCGTCCTCATCGACCACGCCAGCAGCGACCTTCGTGCCGCCGACGTCGATGCCGATCGCGAGGCGCTGCAACATCAGCCGGCACTCCGGGCGAGATCAGCGACCCCGATCATGCCAGCCTCGTTTCCGAGGGTGGCAACCCGCAGCTCCAGGTGCGGTCGATGCTCCATCACGGGGAGGGTCCGCGTGAAGGCCTGCCGGATCGGCTCGAGCAGCAGCTCACCCGCTTCGGAGACACCACCGCCGATGACGACCACCGCGCAGTCGAGGATCGACGTAAGGCTCGCGATGCCCTCGCCCAGCCAGGTGCCGAGGTCGGCGAGGAGGTCCAAACAGAAAGGATCGCGCTGCTGAGCGAGCGAGGTGATGGCAGGTCCGTTGATCGACTCCGGGTCGGCACCAACTGCCTCAAGCAGCGGCTGAGC
>JACCSH010000291.1 GCA_013813125.1 Nocardioidaceae bacterium
GATGGGTGAGGTCGCGGCGCGCGCCGACCTCTCGCTCAAGACCGTCTACAACGCGTACACGAGCAAGGCCGGCCTGCTGAGGGCCGTGTGGGACTTGTCCCTCAAGGGCGATCTCGACGACGCACCTGTCGCCGAGCGCCCCTGGTACACCGCGGTCCTGTCCGAGCCTGACCCGCAGCGGCAAGTCGCGGTGACAGCCGAGAACTCTCGCATCGTCAAGACGCGCATCGGGCCTTTGCTCAAGGTCATTCGAGACGCCGCCTCCGTTGACGATGACCTCGCGGCTTTGTGGGAACTGATTCAAACCGACTTTTGGGCCAACCAGCGGGTGATCGTGGAAAGCCTCGCCGCAAAGGGAGCCCTACGACCGGGTCTCGACGTCCGGCGTGCCACCGATCTGCTCTGGATGCTCAACCACCCAGACGTCTGGCTGCTGCTCGTGGATCGGCGGGGCTGGTCGCCTACGGACTGGGAGAACTGGTTCGCGGAGACGTGCCGAGAGCAGTTGCTCGCTCCTCGCTGAGCGCTGATCCCAGGTGCCGTCGCCGCGCCGAACCACACGTCATGATCGGAGCGCCGGCTTCCAACCAACCCAACGACTAGCGGCATGGACAGCCGGGCATACTTCCTGGGTGAGCGAACGAGTGAGCGTCCCGACCGACGCTGGTGAGATGCCGGCGTACCTGTGGCTCCCGGAAGGCGGCATCGGTCCTGGGCTGGGGCTGCTCCAGGAGATCTTCGGGGTGAGCGCCTACATCCAGCGACGCGGCGCCGATCTCGCGGCCGCCGGGTATGTCGTCCTGGCTCCAGAGCTCTATTGGCGGCTGGACGCCACCGCAGTCGACGAGTCGGCGCCCTCGGCCATCGACGACGCCATGGCTCTGGCCGGTCAGCTCGACTGGGACAGCGCGGTCGGTGACGCAATGGGGGCTCTGCGGCACTTGCGCGGGCGCGACGAGGTGCGCGGGGGAACCGGTCTGTTGGGCTTCTGCTTGGGCGGTGGCCTGGCTTTCAACGTCGCGGCGGAGGACTCGCCCGATGCGCTGGTGAGCTACTACGGGTCGTCGATCCCCAACCTGCTGGACCTCGCGCCCTTGGTGAACATGCCGAGCTTGCACCACTTCGGCCTCGCCGACGTCTACATCGACCGGCCTACGGTTGAGCGGATCCGCGACGCTGTCACCGCCGACGGTCGGCCCGCCGAATTTCAGGTCTACGAGGGCGCCAACCATGCCTTCGACAACGACGACTTTGCGTTTCACCACCCCGAGGCGTCTGCGCTCGCCTGGGAGCGGACACTCGACTTTCTCGGCCGGGCGCTACCCATTCCCCGAGAGGGCGACCATACCTCGTGACCCTCGCCGTTGAGCCCTGACCGGGCGGCGGATCGGTCTGGGTGTGGGCTGGCCTGCCGAGCACATAAGGCGATGTACCACCCGGAAGGCGCTGCGAAACGTTGCAAAGTGCCCCCGCGGCTTGCTGACTGGGGTCAGTTTGTCAGGGCGTCGCAGATCTCTGACTGCACTTGTGGCGCCTCGAACTCCGCCCAATCACCCAGCCCGCTGGAGGTGCCGTCAGGTCGCTCGATCCCGGCGTACTGGAAGATCGGCCGCCCAGTCGGACCGGTGATGCGGAGCATCATGCCGTGGATCACGGTCGGCCAGGTCTCCTCTGGGGCGTCTGCGTCCACGTCGGTGTTCTGCCAGTTGGCGTGCGCTACCCATGTCACCGACGGACCGGCTCCGGTTGGCGACAGGGACCAGCTTCCGGAGGCGTTCTGGAACACGAAGCGCCGGGTCAGTCGCCCATCGACGTACCACCGCGTGCCCCGCCGAACGTCGTCAGCAGTCTCGTAGAGCAGTCCACAGGGCAAAGAGAAGGCAGGTTCGTTCTGAACGCTGGCGTTGAAGGTGGTGTTGCAGACCACACCCGCGCCGGTTGCCTTGCAGGTGGCATCCGGAGGTGGCTCGGGTACGAGGGTCGACGGGTCGACCGACCCGCCTGCAGAAGCGGTGGCACTGCCCAAAGCCAAGCCCGCACATGACACAGCCAACGCAGCTACTGAGGTTTGAATCCACATGACCGACTCCTTTCGTCACCTCAAAGCGTGAGCGGTGACATGTCAGGCCGCCATGCCTATTTCCTGGGGGTTGTCCTGATGTCAGAATCAAGGGATGATGCGCGCGGTCACGGACGCTCAAGCGGCGCTGACCGGTCTTGCTGGACAACCCGTAGAGGCGGCGGAGTTCAGCAGCCAGGTGAGCGCGGCGCTGGAGCGGACCCTCTCGTTCGACGGGTGGTGCCTGTTCGGCGTAGACCCTGACACGGGCCTGCGAACTCTCCAGTTCGGCGGCCGCGGAACCGAGCGCACCGCCGAGATGGCGAGCAACGAAGCGTTGATGAACGACGTGAACAAGTACGCCGACCTCGCGCTTGCTCCGGTGGCAGCGGGTTGGCTGTCCCTCGACCATCCCGAGGCCCGGCGAAGTTTTCGACTGCACGAGATCCTCTTGCCGCAAGGGTTCCATTCCGAGGTCCGGCTCGCCCTGAGGGACCACGGCCGGCTCTGGGGAGCACTCGTGCTCTTCCGTGAAGATCCACGCCGACCCTACGACGACTCTGACACCGCGACGGTGTGCGCGATCGCAGGCCCGCTGGTGGATGCGATACGCGCGTATCCGGTACGGCAGCTCCCACGGCGCGGGTCTGCACCCGGCTCAGGGGTCGTCGCTCTCGCCCCTGACAACCGCATGATCGCTGTGTCTGCCGAAGCTCAGGCGTGGCTTGACGATCTCGTGCCAGGCGGCGACGACCAGACCTACGCGAGCGACGTGACGCGGGTGCTCTTTGACGCTGCCCATGCGGTCCGCTGCGGTGATTCGAGCCGGGCGTCGACATGCATCCGGACTATCGGCGGACACTGGTTGCGCGTCGAGGGCACGGCGCTTCCCGTCGGCGACGCCGACGTGGCGGTCGTACTGCAGGCGGCTACCGTGCACCAACTGCTCGGGACGCTTGCAGCGTGCAACCGCCTGAGCGGGCGGGAGAAGGAGGTTCTTGCGTTGCTTGTGCGCGGCCTGGCCGGAAAGCAGATCGCCCGCGAGCTAACTATCTCCCTGCTCACCGTGAACGGGCACCTGCAGTCGCTGTACCGCAAATGTCGCGTCACCGGGCGAGAGGAGCTCCTCGGTCGCCTGGCCTGAAAGACCACTACCAGCGGGCGGCCTCCCCTCACCCCGGTGGGCGGTCTAACTCCTGACGACGAAAGGTGGGCTGACGATCTCGTTGTCGGGAGCGATGGCTGTCATGAGATGGAGACTGCCGTCGGGCATGAGACCCGACACCGGCGTGAGTGTGGCGTCAGTGTCGGATAGTTCGACGAGCAGAAGATGGGCCTGGCCTGTCCATGCTCGGGTGTGAGCCTCCTTGAACTTCTGTGGTT
>JACCSH010000309.1 GCA_013813125.1 Nocardioidaceae bacterium
CATATTTGCTGTCAATGGACGCCCCGACTGTGTCTCTGCTCGGTCATATAACCGTCTGACCTGCGGTTTTACCTGTCGGGCTGACAGGATTTGAACCTGCGACCCCTTGACCCCCAGTCAAGTGCGCTACCAAACTGCGCCACAGCCCGATGCTCCGCCCCGTCCGCTCAGCGAAGCGCGCGTCAGCCTACCTCAGCGGTCCCCACCGCAACCAAAGGGCGATGCCTACCAGCCCTCAACGTCGTTTGCGCTTCTCCCGTGGCTTGACGCTCAGGTGGATCGGCGTACCGACGAACCCGAACTCTTCGCGCAGCCGCCGCTCGATGAAGCGCGTGTACGCCGGTTCGAGCGCCCCAGTCGTGAACAGTACGAACTTCGGCGGCGCGACGGTCGCCTGGGTTGCGAACAGGATCCTCGACTGCTTGCCGCCCCGCACCGGATGGGGGTTCGCCGCCACGAGCCGTCCGAGAAAAGCGTTGAGCTCACCCGTCGGCACGCGCGTCTCCCAGCCGGCCAGGGCCCGATCGAGCGCGGGGACCAGTCGGTCGACATGCCATCCGGTCAAGGCAGTGACGTTGATGCGCGGGGCCCACTGCAGCCGCACCAGCTCGCGCTCGATCTCTCGCCCGAGATAGTGGCGGCGCTCCTCATCGACCTTGTCCCATTTGTTGAAGGCGATCACGATGGCCCGGCCGGACTCCTCCACGCTCGTGATGATGCGCTGGTCCTGTTCAGACAAGGGTTGGCTGGCATCGATGACCACCACTGCGACCTCAGCACGCTCCATCGCGGCCGCCGTACGCAGGCTGGCATAGAACTCATGACCGCTCGCCTCCTTGACCCGGCGTCGAATGCCCGCGGTGTCGATGAACTGCCAGGTGCGGCCCCCGAGCTGGATCAGCTCATCCACAGGGTCGACCGTCGTACCCGCCACGTCGTGAACCACAACCCGGTCTTCACCAGCCAGCCGGTTGAGCAACGAAGACTTGCCGACGTTCGGCTTGCCGACGATGGCGATCCGGCGCGGCCCACGCGGCGCGTCGAACACCTCGTCAGGCGCCGCTGGCAACGCCTCGAGTACGGCGTCGAGCAGATCACCGCTTCCCCGACCATGCAAGGCCGACACGGCGTACGGCTCACCCAAGCCGAGGTTCCACAGCAAAGCGGCCTCCGACTCGGCGCGCTGGTCGTCGACCTTGTTGGCGGCCAGCACCACGGGCTTGCCTGACCGGCGCAAGATCTTGACCACGGTCTCGTCGGTGTCAGTGATCCCCACGGCCGTGTCCACCACGAACAAGACAGCGTCCGCCAGTCCCACGGCGATCTCAGCCTGCAGTGAGATCTGCTCGGCCAGCCCGCGGGCCTCCGGATCCCACCCTCCCGTGTCGACAACCGTGAACCGGCGACCGTTCCACAAGGCGTCGTACGGCACCCGGTCCCGGGTGACACCGGGCACGTCCTCGACAACAGCTTCGCGTCGACCGAGGATCCGGTTCACCAGCGTTGACTTACCGACGTTCGGGCGCCCGACAACCGCCAGAACCGGCACGAGACCACTGGCCACGTCGTAGCCGTCGACCGGCTCGACCGCCTCCGCGCCTTCGGGTCCGGACCTGCTGCTGTCGCGATTCATCTTCACCTAGCTGTTCGAGGCACACCGATCGCAGCGCATGCCCGGTCATGTCGCAGCCTGACCACCGTGTCGGTTAGCGGTGAGCTGTGCTTGGCCTGGAAGCGTCGGCCGCCACTGAAAGTCGGCTCGAGGACGCCGAACCGGCTCACATTCACCGTCTTCCCGAGACACTGTAACGAGTCCGACCCCTCAAACCGGCATCGAAGTCAGCGGCTCGCTCGCTCGCGCGCCAGCGTCACGATTTCGCCAATGACCTGTTCCAAGGACAGGTACGTCGAATCCAGTACGACGGCATCGCCCGCCGCGCTCAGAGGGGAAGCCGCACGAGTCGAGTCGAACCTGTCACGTCTGAGTAGATCCGCCTGCACTGCTGCCACCTCACGCTCATGTAAGTCGGTCAGTTCCGCGGCTCGGCGCGTGGCACGGGCCGAGGGGTCGGCCATCAGATAGATCTTGAGACCGGCCTCGGGAGCAACCACGGTGCCGATGTCTCGCCCCTCGACGACGATGCCGCCGGGGCCGATGATCGAGCGCTGGAGATCCCTGAGCTGCTGCCGGACTCTCGGTACCGCGCTCACCTGGCTCACCGCAGCCATCGTCTCGTCGGAGCGGATCTGGACCGACACATCCACTCCCCCGAGCGTGATGGTGGGCGTCAAGGCGTCCGTGCCGGAGACGATCTCGGCCTCCGCGGCGCAGTCGGCGACCGCCTCGGCGTCGTCGAGGTCGACACCCCGCGTGAGAAGGTGCCAGGTCACTGCTCGGTACATCGCCCCGGTGTCGAGATAGCGCAACCCCAGCCGTTCTGCGACGCCCCGGCTGGTACTTGACTTGCCCGACCCCGCACTGCCGTCGACGGCTATGACAAGTGTCCCCAGGCCGTCGGACCCAGAATGAGAATGCACTGCTGACCATGCCTCTCCATCGAGCTCGAGCAGCCGACCGGCATCGCTCGTCTGGATGTCAGAGGTTACCGGTGTACCGACCAGCCACGCGCCTCCAATGCCTGCATCAGCGGCTCGGACGTGCCTGCTGTCACGTCGATCTCCACCAGACCGAAGGCGCGACCTGGATCGTGGTCGATCCGCAGGTCCTCGATGTTGACTCCGGCCGCACCAGCATCGGCGAACAGGCGGGCCAGCGCCCCGGGCTCGTCGGGGATCGCCACATTGACCGCCTCCAACCGCACCGCCGGACCGCCGTGCTTGCCCGGTATGACAGCCGCACCCTCGGCCCCTACCGTCAGCAGACGGCTGAGATGGCCTCTATCCGCGGTCTCGAGTGAGTTGAGCAGACCGTCCAAATCGTCCCTCAGGCCGCTGAGAAGGCCCGCCAGAGGACGGGCGTTGGCGGTGATGATCTGCTGCCACAGCGCCGGGTCGCCAGCAGCGATTCGGGTCACGTCGCGAACTCCCTGCCCGCTCAAGGCGAGATGCTCGGCGGGAGCCGCCACGAGTTGTGCTGCTGTCAGCGCCGCGATCAGGTGGGGCAGGTGCGACACCCGGGCGACCGCGAGGTCGTGCTCCTCGGTCGTCATGCGGACCACCTTCGCCCCACACGTCGTCGCGAGCAGTTCCACCTGTTCGGTGGCGTGCGCGAGACAGTCCGGGCGGCCGACCACGGCCCAGGTGCGACCGTCGAAAAGATCCGGACTCGCCGCGAACGGACCCGACCTCTCGCTGCCCGCCATGGGGTGTCCTCCGACATAGCGGGTGAGATCTGCGCCTCGCGCACCCAGCTCTGCGAGCGGTTTGCCCTTCACACTTCCCACGTCGGTCACCACTGCCTCGGGGAACTCGCGCAGCGAGGTAGCAATCGCTTCAGCCAGATCGTCTGGGGGGGTCGCGACAACGACGAGAGCCGGCCCAGGCTCCGGCGGCAGCAGCGAACCCGCGCCGCGTGAGGCGGCGACATGGGCGACGTGAGAGTCGAGGTCGCGGATATGGGTGGGTACGCCGGACCGCCCGAGCGCCATACCGACCGATGCCCCGATCAGTCCTGCTCCGACGACAAGCACCGGCCCGTCGAGGGACCCGGCGGGCGTGGCATCGCCAGAAGTCCGCTGAGTCACCACAGCAGCGTAACGAAGTGCTCGAAAGCAGCCGGGCGCGCTCATCAGCATTATGTGGGTGATCGGTGTCAAGGGGGTCATGATGCTGCGCTGTTATCGACTTCGTTGAGCAGGTTGGTGAAGAGGTCGGCTCGGTGGTTTTGGCCCTTGGTGGTGGCGTCGTCGTGTTGGGCTTGGAGGGTGGGTCGGAACTCGATGCTGGTCTGGAAGAACGTGCAGGTTTCGCAGATCGACTCGAAGGAGCAGTCGAGCTCGGTTGGGCGGGTGCAGTAGCCGTTGCCGAGGAGGCGGTGGTGTTCGCGGCGGAGGTTGGCCATCTTGGGGCCGATCGCGTCGGCGGGCAGCGAGTTGGTCTGCTGGTAGAGGGCTTCGACCTTGTCGGTGACGGCGAAGTATTCGTCGGCGACGGTGCGGTTGGCGATCTTGGCGTAGCGCAGGGTCATGTCGAGGCTGCGGTGTCCGAGCATCGCGGCGATCGCTTCGAGTGACATGCCGCGGTTGATGGCCTGGGTGGCCAGGGTGTGGCGCAGTTGGTGGGGGTGAATGTGCGGGAGGCCGGCGGCGGCGCCGGCTCTGTTGATGAACCGGGTGACGGTATGGCGGTCCAGTGCCCGACCGTTCTCGCGGGGTAGCAGCAGCGGATGACCGGTCGGGACGTGTTCGGTGCGGTAGGTGTCGATGAGGTCGACGAGTTGTGGGTGCAGGGGCAGGTAGCGGTCCTGGCGGAGTTTGCCGACCGGGACGTGGAGCCAGGGTCCGGCGCCGATCTGGATCACCGCGTCTGCGCGCAGGCTGGTGAACTCGCTAACGCGGAGCCCGGTGCGCAGGAGGACCTCGACGGCGACCCGGACCAGGAGTCGTTTGTCGTTCTGGGCGGCGCGGAGCAGTTTGGCGGCAGCTGCGTCGTCGAGTGCTTTTGGCAGCGGATGGTCTTGCTTGGGAAGATCCCCGGGGAACATCGGGACCCGGGCCGGTGCCTGCTCCCAGCCCCATTCCTCGATCCGGACGAAGAACATCCGTAGGGTGCCGAGCCGGTGCGCGAGGGTGGCTGGAGACATTCGAGGTTTGTTCTGTCCGGGCCGTTTGGCCAACCAGGGCTTGTAGTCCTCGACGTGACGGCGGGTGACCTCGGCGGTGCTGACCAGTTGTGGTGCGGTCTCGGCCAGGAACGCGGTGAACGACCGAAGAGCCAGGTCGGCGCCTTTGACACTGCCCGGTCGCAGCACGCAGGCGACCTGTTCGAGGTAGCGGCGCATCGTTTCCACCATTGTCGGGTGGGTGGTCGCGAGCTGCTCCCAGGTGGGAAGCAACAACGGCCCGCTCACCGGTGGCTCCCGAAGGTTCTCGGGTGGGCGGCGAAGACCTGGGCATCGATCGCCTCGGCGGCCTTGCGGTACTGGGAGGCGAGCCAGTCATCGGCCAGGTGCAGGTAGATCCGGGTCGACTCGATCGAGGCGTGTCCGGCCTGGGCCTGGACCGCCTCCAACGCCATCCCAGCCTCGCGGAGCCGGGTCAGGCAGGTGTGCCGCAGTTCGTGACAGGTCGCATGCGCAAGACCGGCCCGGCCGCGAGCTCCATCGAGGACCTCGTCCAACCCGTCGGCCGACAGCGGCTGTCCCCGCCGGGGTCGTTTGAGGACCACGAACATGTGATCGGTCACCGAGTCGACGGGACGCTCGTAGTCAAGGTAGGCGGCGATGTGGTCGAAGAACCTTCTCGAGACCGGCACCAGCCGCTGATGACCGCCCTTGCCCTCGGCGATGAACACCCGTCGCTGCGCCACCTGCAGATCACCCAGGCGGAGACCGATCACCTCACAACGCCGCAGACCTCCGAGCACCATCGCGGCGACCATCGCCCGGTCCCGATGAGTGCGCAGCGCACCGGTCAGCGCATCGACCTCCTCCGGGGTCAGGATCCGGGGCAGCGTCTTGGTGACCTTGACCAGCGGGACGCCTTGGTGTGGTCGTTGACGTTCTCGCCGCGAGGGAAGCCCGCGCGGGACCGGGTTGGTCGCCACATCGCCGCGGACGTGGAGGAACCCGAACAGTCCCGAGACGCTCGAGAGTCGCCGCCGCAGCGTCCGGGTCGACACCCCGGCGGACTCCTCCGCGACGGGCGTCAGCGTTTCTTGAAGGCTGTTCTGGCCGGTGCGTTGCGCGGTCATGAACCCCAGCACGTCGGACGGCCGCACCAGTTCGGGTCCCTTGCCGACGACGGTGAAGAAGACCTTCAGGTCGAACGCCACCGCCAACACGGTGTTCGGTCGACACCGCCCCGACAAGAACTCCAGGTACTCATCGAGAAGTCGAACCCCGAGCCGGATCGAAGATTCACCAGACGGGTCGTGGGAGCGGATCAAACATGGAGTAACGCTCGGCATACGGATGCCTTTCTCTCCTCAGGAACCACCGGGTCTTTCCCCGGCGAAATGTCCATGAAGATCACCCACATATCAAGCAGTTCCGCGGTTCACTATTCGCGGCTATGTGCGGACGTCCCTGTCGCGGCTATCGGGAGCATCGAGGCCTCCTCCTCGTTCTAAAGACCTCGGCCCCTGCGCAAGGGCCATCGACATGAGGCAATCGGGCACGGCGATATCAGTAGGTCTGTGCGTCCGCGAGCGGGCGTTGTACCGTCCTGTCAGGGTGATCGCGAGGAAACATCACCAGGCAGGCAACCTCCGCCACGGAGCGGGCGTGTACGAGCACATGAGCGAAGCAATGATCGGCCCCGCAGGGGTCCTGGGTGACAGCACCCGGGCCAAGGCGGACGACTTCGGCGCCTACGTTCGTGCCAGCGAGCGGCGGCACAAGCGGCTCGCGTTCCTGCTCACGGGCGATCTGCATGAGGCCGAGGACCTGCTCCAGGCGGCCTACGCCAAGGTCTATCCGCACTGGAGCAAGGTACGGACGTACGACGTCCCCGACGCGTACCTGCGTCGAGTCATGCTGTCCCTGCGGACATCCTGGTGGCGGCGATCTCGCAACCGGGAGTGGTCGGTGGCCGACCTCTCCGAGAACTCAAACCACATCGCCGACCCTGCCGGCACGGTGATCGAGAGCCAGGCGCTTCTTCTCGCCCTCCGGCAGCTTCCCGAACGACAGCGCGCAGCCGTCGTCCTGCGCCACTGGTGCGACCTCTCCGAGGCCGACACCGCCGCGGCCATGCGCTGTTCCGTCGGCACCGTCAAGAGCAACACGAGCAAGGGCCTCGCCCACCTGCGCGCAGCGTTGGGCCAGGCCGAAGGGGGAGCATCATGAACACGCAGCAGCGAGACCCGCTCTTTGAGTCCCTCGATCGGCTGGCTGGCATGGCCGACACCCACCTGGTGGGCGACCGGATGCCCGATATCCAGCGCCGGGTGCGCGTTGCGCGTCAGCGCAAGGGCGCCGGCCTCGTCGCCGCCGCGGCCGTTCTCGCCGTCGGCGGGGCGGGCGTCTGGCAGACCCTGCCGAGCGAGCGCACGGCACCGCCGGTCACCAACCCGGGTACAACTCCCTGGCAGCAGATCACCGTCAACGCCGAGCCTGAGGGCAGCGACCACGTGCGGATCAGTTTCACGGTGACCGGGGAATCGACCGCGTACGCCGACATGGGGACGGGGGACCCGGTCGACTACGCCGGGCCGCGGTCCACCGATGTGCTGGTCGACGGCAAGGTCGTCGCGGGCTCGGACCGTGGCGCCATCTCGTGCGAACCGGGCGGTGAGCTCACGCCGTACACAATGAAGTTTTACGTCAACGAGCCTCTCGTGGTGCCGGTGTCGTCGCCGGGCGAACACACGATCGTCGTCAATGCTCCCTACTGCGCCGACGGGGATCTCGTCGAGAGCACCCAGACGGTGATCGTGACGACGGAGGCCGCTGGTTTCACGACCGCCGACCAGCTCAAGGCCGACATCGACGGCGACGGCACTGACGATGTCGTTGAGCTGCTCTACCCCAAAGACGTCAATGTCAAGGACCAGCTGCTCCGGGTCATCTGGAGCCGCGACGAGACGACTACAGCGACCCTTCCCCAGAACTGGGAGGGATACCTGCACGACCCGGTCGACCTCGACAGCGACGGCGATCTCGAGCTGATCGTCAGTGCCGGGGGCGGCGACATGGCCGAAGGCTGGGTGTTCCTGGCTCACCCCGACTCCCTGGAGCGGGTGAAGACGGTCGACGCGGCAGGGAACGAGCTTCCCTTGCTCTCCTACGGCGAACCGACCGCCTGGCAGACGTGGCTCGGGGCCGAGGGGGTCTACTCCTACCGGTTGATCGACCCGACCGCCACGCAGTTCCCTGCGCCGGTCGAGGCTCGGAAGTGGTCCCTCGCCGGGAACACCCTCACCCAGTCCGAGAAGTCCGTGACCATGTGCGTGTCCTTTCCGCCCCACGGGCCCCGCATGCTCGGTCCCTGCTGACACTCGCCCACCAGGCGGCCTCGGAGCATCCGCTCCGGGGCCCGTCGAGGGACCCGGCGGGCTTGGCATCGCCAGAAAGTCCGCTGAGTCACGTAACGATGTGCTCGAAAGCAGCCGGGCGCTGCATCGTCACATGCCCACCGCGTCGAGCAAGGTGCCGAGCTCGGCCGCGGTCAGCTCGCGGACCGCCCCGGGCTTGAGCGGTCCGAGCCGAATCGGGCCGATCGCCGTACGCGACAGCCTCAGCACCGGGTGGCCGACACCGGCGAGCAGCCTGCGGACGATGTGGTTGCGTCCCTCGTGGATGACCAGCTCCACGATCGAGCGACTCTTCGATGTGCTGAGCAGCCGAAACTCATCCACCGACACCGGTCCATCCTCAAGGAGCACAACGCCGAGAACCTCGGCGCGCAGCTTCGGCTTCACCACACCCTCGACCTCCGCCACATAGGTCTTCGGCAGCTGGTATGACGGATGAGCCAGCCGGTGCGCGAACTCGCCATCATTGGTGAGCACAATCAACCCATCGGTGTCAGTGTCGAGCCGTCCGACGTGAAAGAGCCTCTCCTCGCGGTCACGCAGCAGCGAACGCAGGTCAAGACGCCCCCCGTCATCTGACATCGTGCTGACCACACCTCGCGGCTTGTGGGCGACCAGGTAGACATGGCTCTGCGCCACCGGGATCCGGACGCCATCCACCCTGACAATCGCCGTCGACGGGTCGACCCGGGCACCGAGCCGCGTGATCACCTCGCCGTTGACCTCCACTCGGCCGTCCGCCATCAGGGTCTCGCATTTTCGGCGGCTCGCGACCCCTGACTGTGCCAACACCTTCTGCAACCGCATCCCAGCAGGCGGGGCACTATCGGGCATCGCGCGTCTCGACGACAGAACCCTCTAGTTCACGGGTCCCGCCCGAAGTGCCCGGCTCGGTGTCGATATCCGCCATCTCGGGCAGGAAAGGCGCGATCTCGGGCAGCTCCTCGATGCTGGTGAGTCCCATCCGCTCCAAGAAGTAGGCGGTCGTGCGGAAGAGGTGCGCACCTGACTCAGGATCAGTGCCGGCTTCCTCCACCAGGCCGCGGGTGACCAGTGTTCTCATCACTCCGTCGACGTTCACGGCCCGGATCGCCGAGACCCGTGCACGCGTCACCGGCTGTCGGTAGGCGACGACGGCAAGAGTCTCGAGGGCTGCGGATGTGAGGCGAGCCTGTTGCCCCTCGACGACGAACCGCTCGACGACTGGTGCATAGTCGGCGCGGGAGTAGAAGCGCCATCCCTCTCCCACGTGCCGGAGGTCGAAGCCGCGTCGCTGTTCGGTGTACTCGCGGGCCAGCGCCTCGAGCGCCTGCGCGACGGCATCGGGGGGTGCTGCGACTGCCTGAGCCAGCACCAGGGAGTCCAGTGGCTGATCCGCGACCATCAGCACCGCTTCGAGGGCAGGGCGCAACTCGTACTCGGTGAGGTCGGGCCCCTCCGGGGCGCTGAGGTTCCCTTGCTGCGAGGTCATGTCGCAGCCTCCTCCCGCCGGTCCACGCCCACCCCGAGTCGGCTGTCGGCACCGGTGTCGTCTGTTACCCCGAGGTTGCGGATGTCGTCGTCGGTCACTGACTCTGCAGGTATGTCGGATTCGGAGGGCTCTTCGTCATAGTCGTCGGCAACCTCGATGTCGCTGGCCGTCGAGCCGGTCCAGCGGATGGTCAGCTCACCCAGCGGCGTCACCTGTTCGAAGGCCACCACCCCCTCGTGGAACAGCTCCAGCAGCGCCAAGAATCTCGCGACCGTCGTCACCGTGTCCGGGGAGTCAGACGACAGCGCCCGAAAGGTGGTGGTCTGGCGCCGACGCAGACGCGCCACCATCACCGCGGCCTGGTCCCGCACACTGACCCGAGGAGCATGCAGGTGGGCCAGGGGCAGTGTAGGCGGATCCTTGGGCTGCAGCGCTCGCGCAGCCAGAGCAGCGAAGTCGTTCACGCTCAGCGTCATCAAGACCTCAGGCAGCACGGCCGCGAACCTGTCGTCAAGACCGACCGTGCGTGGAACCTGTTGCGCCTCGTCAGCCATCCGTTGCGCGAGAACGGCTGCTACCTGCTTGAAAGCCCGATACTGCAGGAGCCTGGCGAAGAGCAGGTCGCGGGCCTCCAGAAAGGCCAGGTCCTCCTCGCTCTCCACCTCCGCTTTCGGAAGCAGCCGGACGACCTTCAGATCCAGCAAAGTCGCCGCCACGACGAGGAACTGCGTTGTCTGCTCGAGCTCCCAGCTGTTCCCGAGCGCCTTCGTGTGCGTCAGGAACTCGTCGGTGACCTGGGACAACGCAACCTCGGTGATGTCGAGCTGGTGCTGAGAGATGAGTCTGAGCAGCAGGTCGAAGGGACCATCGAAGTTGTCGAGATGGACGGCGAAGTCGCCAGCCGCGGCGTCGTCGAGGCCGACCCGGTCAGTGACGTCGCTCACTGCTCACGCAGTCGTCGCACCAACGCACTCTGGTCACCCTCAGAGTCCACGCCCTCCAGGGCGATGTGAATCGCCTCGCGCACGATCCGGCCCCGGTCGACCGCTAGCCCGTACTGCCTTCGCATGGCCAGCCTGGTGTCCTCCAAATCCATCAGCTCGTCAGCGGTGACGTAGATCGTGATCTTCTCCTCGTGGCGGGTGCGCCCACTCGACGTACGTCTCTTGGTTTCCCCACCGATTTCCGTGGCCGGCTGCTGTGGTGTCCCAGCCGAGACCCTCACCCGGGTCGTCGGGTCGCCACCTTGGGCCGCCTCGGGATCCGAGACCGGGCGGACCGGATCTGAGATCGGAGCAGAAAGCGCCGCCACGTCCTCACTCCCGTCGGTGGGCCGGAAGAGCTCGTCGGCTCCCTGCAGCCTCACGCGTCGGGACACCGTGCGAGCACCTCCTTCGCGAGCTCACGGTAAGCGTCAGCGCCCGCGGAACCGCTTGCGTACGACGACAACGGCTCCCCCGCTACCGTCGCCTCGGAAAACTTCACGGTGCGCCGGATCACCGTGTGGAACACGGAGTCACCCCAGCCCTGGACCAGAGTGCTGAGGACCTCTCGGCTGTGCAGGGTCCGTCCGTCGTACATCGTGCCGAGCAGACCGATGATCTGAAGGTCTGGGTTGAGCCGGTCCTGCACTTTCTCGATGGTGCCGTGAAGCAGGGCAACGCCTCGAAGCGCGAAGTACTCACACTCGAGCGGGATGATCACTCCTGCCGCTGCCGCCAACGCGTTGACCGTGAGCAGACCCAGCGACGGCTGGCAGTCGACCAAGATCACGTCGTAGCTTGCGGCCGCCGGCGCCAGGGCGCGAGCGAGAACCTGCTCTCGGGCGACCTCGTTCATCAGCTGCATCTCCGCACCGGCGAAGTCGATGTTCGACGGGATCAAATGGAGACCAGGGATGTCGGTCTCGATCACGGCATCGTTGAACTCCACCCCTCGCTGCATCATCACGTGGTAGATGGTGGGGTCGAGGTCGTTGGGGTTGAAGCCGAGACCGATGGTCAGAGAAGCCTGTGGGTCGAAGTCGACCAGCAACACTTTGCGGCCGAACTCGGCGAGGCAGGCACCCAGGTTGATGGCCGTGGTGGTCTTGCCGACTCCCCCCTTCTGGTTGCAGAGGGCGATGATCACGGCGTCGCTCTGCCGAGTGCGCGGTTGAGGCGCGGGCAGGTGCGGTCGGGGCCGACCAGTGGGTCCGAGGGCTGGATCTGGCCGCGCCGGGTCGTCGGCCAGGTCAGCGGAGGAAACAGCCGAGGTGCTGACCATCGCTGACGCAGGCGATGGATCCTCGACCGCCGCGTTGTAGAAGTCAACGGGAGACGAGGGGGCCTCGACCGTCTGTTCGCTCACGTCGCTGCCTCTTCTCGTTTGTCTATGCATCTACATGTCACTCTCTGGCGACGCACTCTATGACCGCGGCGAACGCCGTACAAGCACGTTCTGCAGATTCGCGCGGACCCACAGCCCCTTGTGTGCAAAGCGCCGCTCCCGTACACAGCCTCAGCCTTGCTGGGGACGAAATCTGTGGACTACCGCAGCGCCCGGGGGTGGGTGGTGGCATAAACCTCACGGAGCTTATCGACGGTGACAAGCGTGTAGATCTGGGTGGTGGTCACCGACGCATGCCCGAGGAGTTCCTGCACGACGCGGACATCCGCGCCGCCGTCGAGGAGATGCGTGGCGAAGGAGTGTCGCAAAGTGTGCGGTGACACCGCCGACGGAAGACCTGCGCGTTGAGCGGCCCTGCCGAGCACCGACCACGCCGACTGCCGAGACAACCGGCCGCCACGGGCGTTCAGGAACACCGCGCCCGCTGCCTTTCCGCGGGCGGCAAGCTGCGGTCTCACCTGCACCAGATAACGCTCACAGGCCTCGCGGGCATATGAGCCCACGGGCACCAGCCGCACCCTGCCCCCTTTGCCGCTGAGGCGCACCACCGACTCGACCAGGTCCAAGTCGTCGACATCGAGGCCCACCGCCTCTGAGATGCGCGCTCCGACGCCGTACAACAGCTCGAGCAGCGCCCGATCCCTCAGTGCCAGCGCAGTGCCGCCTCTGCCGGACGCTTCGAGAATCGCCTCCACGTCTGCAATCGGCAGCGCCTTGGGCAGTCTCTTGGCTGTTCCGGGCGGTTTGACGACTGCAGCGGGATTGTCTGCGGCCAACTGCTCGCGCACCGCGAACTTGTGAAAGCCGCGCACCGCAACCACCGTGCGGGCGGCGCTGCTAGCACTCAGCGGACGATGTTCGTTGTCACCTTCTCTCAGCCAGGCGAGGAAGTCTGTGACGTCGGCAGTCCTCACCGCAGTCACGCTGTTGATCCCTCGACCGGCCAGAAACGACTCGTACCGGCTCAGGTCTCGTCGGTACGACGACAAGGTGTTGCCGGCCAGACCCCGCTCGATCAGCAGATGGTCGAGATAGGTTCGGACAACGCTGGCCAGTCGCGGGTCTGCGCTCAGGCGAGCACCTCGGCAACACTGCGGTGCGGGAGCCCGTGAGCCTCCGCAACCGGGGCGTAGGTGAGCTCACCGGCATGGGTGTTCAAGCCGAGCGCCAAACAAGAGTCGTCGCGCAGCGCCTGCTGCCAGCCCTTGTCAGCGAGGGCAACGGCATAGGGCAGCGTCACGTTCGTCAGTGCGTACGTCGAAGTGTGCGGCACAGCCCCGGGCATGTTGGCGACGCAGTAGAAGACCGAACCGTGGACTTGGTAGGTCGGATCGTCATGCGTCGTCGGGCGTGAGTCCTCGAAGCACCCGCCCTGGTCGATCGAGATGTCGACGAGCACCGAGCCGGGTTTCATGCGGGATACCAGGTCGTTGGAGACGAGCATGGGTGCCCGGGCGCCCGGGACGAGGACGGCGCCGATCACGAGGTCCGCATCGACCACGGCTCTTTCGACCTCGTAGCTGTTCGACACGACGGTCTGCAGATGTCCTTGGTAGATCCGGTCGGCCTGGCGCAGCACTTCGATGTTGCGGTCGAGCAGCAGCACCTCTGCCTGCATACCGAGCGCGATCACCGCGGCGTTCATGCCCGAGACGCCCGCACCGATCACGACCACCTTCGCGGCGTACACGCCGGATACGCCGCCCATCAACACCCCCCGGCCGCCACCTTGGCGCATCAGGTGGTAGGCGCCGCACTGCGGCGCCAGCCTGCCGGCGACCTCGCTCATCGGTGCCAGCAGCGGCAACGTCTTGTCGGGTGTCTGCACGGTCTCATAGGCCACCGACGTGACCCGATGGCTCAGCAGGGCATCGGTGCACTCGCGCGAGGCGGCCAGATGAAGGTACGTGAACAGCGTCTGGCCGGCTCGCATCCGCGAGTACTCCTCGGCGATGGGTTCCTTGACCTTGAGAATCAGATCACTCGTCTCCCAGACATCGTCGGGGCTCGGCAAGACCTTGGCGCCCGCGGCGGTGAACTCGTCGTCGGTGATCGAGGACCCCTTGCCGGCGTCGGCCTCGACGTAGACGTCATGGCCACGGGTGGCGAGCTCATGGACCCCGGCCGGGGTGATGGCTACCCGGTATTCGTGGTTCTTGACTTCCTTCGGTACGCCGACCTTCATGTCCTCACTCTTTCGCAAGCTGACATCGATGGGCTGTGCACACGTCGAAACCTACTCCATACCAGTTTGTGACACTCCGCCCTCCTGCGGATTACGTCGGACAGGGAGCTCGGAGGTGATGTTTTGCGCCTCTCAGGGCGCTGAAAGCGAGGGAACCCGCGATCGTAAGGCCGTTTTGCACCTGACCGGCCAAGATGGCCGTGATCAGCTCGTCTACGTCGACCCAGCTCCTAGTGAGAGACACCTCTTCGTGCTCGGCATCGAACCCGACGGGCAACGTCGCCTCCGTCAACCCCTCCGCCAAGAAGACGTGCACCACCTCCTCGCTGCTCCCCGGGCTCGGCTGATAGGTGAGAAGCGGAGTCCACCGAGCCGCCTCGACCAACCCCTCCTCGCGCAGCTCGCGGCGCGCTGCCTCAATTGCCGGCTCACCTTCGACATCGAGCAGACCAGCCGGGATCTCGACCATGCGCTTCTTCGCGGCATGGCGGTACTGCTGGATCACCAGCATCCGCCCAGCGGAGTCGACCGCGACGACGCCAACGGCTCCGGGGTGGGTCACGACCTCGCGATCGAAGAATTCCCCTCCTGGCGTCGCCGGGGCAAGGGTGTCTCGTCGTACGCCGACCAGCACC
This sequence comes from Nocardioidaceae bacterium, assembly GCA_013813125.1. Lineage (GTDB taxonomy): Bacteria > Actinomycetota > Actinomycetes > Propionibacteriales > Nocardioidaceae > JACCZJ01. Next base: position 14,834 of record JACCSH010000309.1, read on the forward strand.
CCCTGGAACACCTTCCGCGCAGACTCCACCGGCCAGTGCTCAGCGGTGTCGTGCGGAGCTGTCACGCCTCGGCCTCAGCCGTTGCCCAACGGCGATCGCCGGCGTCAACCGGCAGCCTCAGCTCACGTTGCCGTTCGAGTGCTGCGGCCACCAGACCGCTGAACAGCGGATGCGGCCTCGTAGGTCGCGATCTCAGCTCGGGATGAGCCTGGGTGGCGACGTAGTACGGGTGAACGTCCGGCTCGAGCTCGACGAACTCCACCAGTTCTCGATCAGGCGACAGGCCCGAGAAGACCAGGCCAGCCGTTTCGAGCTCCTCGCGGAAGGAGTTGTTGACCTCGTAGCGGTGCCGGTGCCGTTCCTCCACCCGGTCGAGGCCATACGTCTTGGCGACCACGGAGCCGGCTTTGAGGTCGGCCGCATAGAGGCCGAGCCGCATCGAGCCACCGAGGTCTCCCCCGCCGCCCACGATCTCCCGCTGCTCGGCCATCGTCGCGATCACGGGCTGGGTCGCACCGCTGTCGAACTCGGTGGATCCGGCATCGTCGAGCCCGGCGACGTTGCGCGCGAACTCGATCACCATGCATTGCAGGCCAAGGCACAGGCCAAGGGTTGGTATCCGCTGCTCACGCGCATACCGCAGCGCGCCGACCTTGCCTTCGATGCCACGGACGCCGAAGCCGCCGGGCACGCAGACGGCGTCAACGTCGCCGAGATGCTTCGCGGCGCCCTCCGGAGTCTGACACTCGTCGGAGGCGATCCAGCGCAGCTCTACCCTCGCCGCGTTGTCGAACCCTCCGGCGCGCAGCGCCTCAGCGACGGAGAGATAGGCGTCCGGCAGGTCGACGTACTTGCCGACGAGTGCGACGGTGACCGTCTCGTCAGGGTGGTGCACGCGCTGGAGCAGCTGGTCCCAGCGGGTCCAGTCCACGTCGCGGAAGGGCAGGTTGAGGCGGCGGACCACGTATGCGTCGAGGCCCTCGGCGTGCAAGACCTTAGGGATGTCGTAGATGGATGGCGCGTCAACTGCCGCGACCACGGCTTCCTCGTCCACGTCGCACATCAGCGAAATCTTGCGCTTGACGCTCTGCGGAATGTCCCGGTCGGCACGGCAGACGATCGCGTCAGGGGTGATGCCGATCGATCTCAGCGCAGCCACTGAATGCTGGGTCGGCTTGGTCTTGAGCTCGCCCGATGGGCCGATGTAAGGAACAAGGGACACATGCAGGAAGAAGCAGTTGTCGCGTCCGACGTCGTGACGGACCTGGCGGGCCGCCTCGAGGAACGGCAACGACTCGATGTCGCCAACCGTGCCACCGATCTCGGTGATCACGATGTCGACGTCATCTCCGCCCATCGCGCGGATGCGTTCCTTTATCTCGTTGGTGATGTGCGGGATGACCTGGACGGTGTCGCCCAGGTAGTCGCCTCTGCGTTCCTTGGCGATGACCGTGGAGTACACCTGGCCTGTGGTGACGTTGGCTAGCTGGCTGAGGTTGACGTCGAGGAAACGCTCGTAGTGTCCGATGTCAAGGTCGGTTTCGGCACCGTCACTCGTGACGAAGACCTCACCGTGCTGAAACGGGTTCATCGTTCCGGGGTCGACGTTCAGGTAAGGATCCAGCTTTTGCATCGTCACTCGCAGGCCGCGCGACTTGAGCAGCCGACCGAGGGATGAGGCGGTGAGCCCCTTCCCGAGCGACGAGGCAACACCACCGGTGACGAAGAGATGTCTGGTCTGGGCAGGCTTTTGAGCCAAGGTCACTCCCGCGGAGATTCATGTGCGGCGAGAACACTCACCCGTCCACGGAGTTCCAATCTATCAACAACCCTAGGGGTAGTGGGCGCGGCGCGACGCAGTCTCATCCGCGAGGAATCGACAGCCCCGGCGGCAGGACCACCTGGTCGTTCACGATTCCGAAGTCACCGACTTGCCCGTTGGCCGCCGCCGCGAGGGCAAAGACACTGGCGACTTGGCCAGCCGCGCTGTTGACGACGTTGAGGGTCGAGACCCGACTCGCGGTGAGCTTCGCATCGGAAAGCTCACCGAGCAGGCCTCCGGGAGAACTGGCGGCCGGCGATGTCGCCACGAGCACGGCGTCGGCCGTATCGGACAAGGCAGCAATGAGCTTGACCTCGATCAGGTGGGCGGCGGTGGCCAAGGCTCCGTCGTCATCGTCAGGCGCAAGTACGACGACCAGCGAACCTCGCCGGGTCCAGTCGCCTTCGACGGTGACAAGCTTCGCCCCCTGCAACTCGGAGTCGATCTTGGTGGCAACCTCGTCAACGACCGGAGGAGATGCCTCGCCGGTGACGTATGCCCGCGTGAAGAGCCCGGAGATAAGCGCGTAGGTGTCGTCGGACGGTATGGCTGCCAGTTCTTCCACTCCCTTGGCGGAGCTCTTGGCCACGCTGTCGACGTACGTCTTGCTGGTGGGATCGACGAACTCTTCGTCGAGACGCACCGTGGCCGTCAAGGAGCCGCCGGCCTGTTCGATGACCGAGGTGACTTCATCCACGAGGCGGTCATCGACTTCGGGCAGCACCACGAGTGTCACGAAGCCACCTTGCAGCCGCGCGTCGACGAGTGACTGGCGGGTCGCCAACGTCAGGGCCTCCTGAAACGGGTCGTCGTCAGGTGGCGGTGTGAGGTCGTCTGCGCTCCCGCCGCCAACTGGTGTCGTCTGCTCCTCGCGGCCCTGCAGCGGTCCCGCACCCAGCGCGAGACCTCCCGCCAGCGCGACACACGCCGCCAAGAGGGCCCAGACGTGGCGGTGGAGCCAGCTCACCCCACACGCTCCCGCACCCAGGCTTCCGCGTCGTAGCCCCACACTCGGAGCTGGTCCCACCACTCCTGACCCACCGGCGTCGTGGCGATGGCAGCGGCGACCAAGGCCACTGCGAGCAACGCGAGGAGCAGAACAACCCACGTACGCATCCGGTGCGAATAGAGCTGGGCGACCGCCTTGGCGTCCACCAGGCTGGAGCCGACGGCGGCCCGGGTGAGGAAGGAGCTCGCCATCCCCGATCGCCCCTTGTCGAGGAACTCGAGCAGCGATGCGTGGGAGCCCGCCATGACGATGAGCGTCGCCTTGTTGAAGTGCGCGACAAGTATGGCTGCGTCTTCGGTGGTGCCGTTGGTTTCGAACACCTGCGGCGTCATCCCGAGCCGCTCGATGCGGTCCGAGCCGCGCACCCTGCCTCCCGACGTCGCATGCGCCACAACCTCGGCCCCACAGCGCAACGCCGCATCGGAGATGTCGCCGAAGTCGGTGACGATGATGTCGGGCGTGTGGCCTGCCTCGAGCAAAGCATCCGCCCCACCGTCGACTCCGATGAGCACCGGGGAGTTCTCGCGGATGTAGGTCCTCAGCGATCGCACGTCACGTGAGTAGTCGAACGCGCGCAGGACAACCAGCACGTGGCGACCCGCGATCGCGAGCGACGTGGCGGGCACTCCCACACCGTCGAGGAGCAGCTCCCGCTCGCGGTTGAGGTGCTCGATTGCGTTAGCGCTGAAGGCAGCCAGCTGGCTGGCCATACCCTCCTTGGACGCTTCGAGGGCAGCGGCCACCGTCTCCGTCGTCTGCAGCGTGCCGGAGCCGACCAACGTGTCCTGCCGGTACACGCTCGCACCGTCTACGCGGATGCGGTCACCTTCGTGGATGGCCGTGAAGACCCCAGGACCGACATCGTCCACCAACGCGATGTCGGCGTCGAGCAGAACCTGAGGTCCAAGGTTGGGATAGCGTCCGGAGATGGAGGGTGCGACGTTGACCACAGCCTTGACGCCGGACTCGACCAGGGCAGTCGCCGCGCCACGGTCGATATCGACGTGGTCGATGACGGCAATGTCGCCAC
>JACCSH010000014.1 GCA_013813125.1 Nocardioidaceae bacterium
GAGGCTGTCCTCATTGTGCTCGCGCACCAGGCCGTCGTGGCTGAGGGCAGACACTGCGATGTAGCGCACGGATCTCCTGACTGGGGTTGCTAACTGAAACTGCGACCCTAGTGCTATCCGGGTTCCGGCAGCCTACGCCTTGGTGGGGTCATGCGTTAGCCCAGTTGCTGCTCCTTTATCGCGATGGGTTTTTGGCGCGCGAGCTTTAACGAGCACGCCCGCGGGCCGCGGCTGGAAGTTCTCGGCCTGCGCTTTGTCCAGATACGCTATGATTACTCTAGGTATTCGATTAATTACACATAGGAGCTATTTTGTCGCAACTTCTTGCTGGGCGCGGGCAGAGGATAGCCGTCGCGGCGGCTGTCGTAGCCGGCGTAGCCCTCGCCGTACCTGCCGCCACGGCGGGACGTCCTGCGCTCCCGGCTGTATCAGGCACCGCCGCTGGTCAGGTGCCGACCTCGCCGACTGCAGCCCCCATACCAGCCACCACGAGCCCGGCCGCGCCCGATTTTGTCCCCGGTGAGGTTCTCGTCGGGTACGAGCCCGGAGCCAGCGCGGCAGCGCGCGGCCTGGCTCGTGGTCGAGTGGGTGCCCGACTTGTCGAGCAGGTTGCATCCGGTGCTGGTAAGGCGCGCCAGGTTGAGCTGCTGCGGTTGCCCGAGGCAATGAACCGGGGACAAGCCAAGCATCGGCTCGCGGCTGATCCAGCCGTGGCATACGTGGAGCCCAACTGGATATACCGCGAGCAAGCGACGAGCAGCGACCCCTATTTCACCGACGGATCGCTATGGGGGATGTACGGCAGGAGGAGCGACCCGGCCAACCGGTTCGGCAGCAACGCCGCCGCGGCGTGGGCGGCGGGACAGACCGGGTCCGCCAGGGTCTACGTGGGTGTCATCGACGAGGGCATCCAGGTGTCGCACCCGGATCTGTCCCGACGGGTACGCAACCCGGGCGAGACAGCCAACGGGGTCGACGACGACAAGAACGGCTACGTCGACGATGTTCATGGCTGGGACTTCAGCGGGAATGACAAGAAGGTGTACGACGGAGGAATGCTCGGCCTCGCCGACAACCACGGGACACACGTGGCGGGGACGATAGGCGCCAGGGCCAACGATGCCGGCGTCGTTGGCGTGAACTGGAACGTTCGGATGATCAGCGCCAAGTTCCTCACCAGTGACGGTGGCAAGGCCAGCGATGCCGTCCGTGCCATCGACTATTTCACGGATCTCAAGGTGAACCATGGCGTCAATGTTGTCGCCACGAACAACTCATGGGGTGGAGGCGGCTACTCTCAAGCTCTTCGTGACGCGATCGAGCGCGCCAACCGAGCCGGCATACTCTTTGTCGCCGCGGCAGGGAACGGCGGCATCGACGGCATCGGTGACGACAACGACACCACCCCGAGCTACCCCGCCGCGTACGGCAATCGCAATGTGATTTCGGTCGCTGCGATCACCAGGACGGGTGCGCTGGCCACGTTCTCGAACTACGGCCTCAGCGGCGTCGACATCGGCGCCCCAGGGCAGGACATCGCGTCGACGACTGCATATGACAGCTACTCGTTCTACAGCGGCACGTCCATGGCAACCCCGCACGTCGCCGGTGCGGTGGCGCTCTATGCAGCGGCCCACCCTGAGGCTTCGTCAGCCGCAATTAAGAGCGCCTTGCTCGACAGCGCTGTGCCAACCGCCTCGCTGTCCGGCATCACGGTCACCGGTGGTCGCCTTGACATCAATGCGGCATTGACAAGGTGACCAACCCGAGCAGAGGAGAGCACGTGTCGATCTCACGCCATCTAGGGGCACCTCGAGTGGCAGGCGTACTGCTTGCATTCACCGTGTCCGCAGCCCTGATCCAACCTGCATCGGCACCAGCAGCCCCGCCGACCCAGCCCAGCCCAGCAGCATCGCTGTTGAGCCAACCGAAACTGCTGGCACCAGCCACCGACCGCGTGCCCCCCTCCATCCAGGCACTACCGGTCCCAGCCGTCTCGTCGATAGCTCGAGGCGACCAGGACAGAGCTGTCGTGGCGCAATTGAGGGACGGGGCTACGTCCACGTTCCGAATGATCGGCGTGACGTGGAGATCAGGAACTGCCCCTGCCGGAGTCGTGGTGGAGGGCCGCTTCCGCCACGGCAGGACATGGAGTGCCTGGGAGCAGCTGGACATCGACCTGGACGAGGGTCCAGCCCCGAGTGAGGAGACAGACGCCAGAGACGGCACCTCCCCACTCTGGGTCGACCACGCTGGAGGTGTTGAGGTTCGGGTGTCCTCCGCGGGCGGTGCTCCCGAGGCCGTCAAGGTGCAGCTGATCCACCCCGGCTCCTCGACCTCGGAGACCACAACAGATCCGTCGGTCCTCGCGGCCACCACACCTGAGGCCAACCTGGTCACCGCCCCGCCAGTCATTTCCCGAGCAGAGTGGGGTGCAGACCCGTCTCTGCGAGGAGAGTGCTGGGACCCGCCCTGGGGCACCACCATCCAGGGCGTGTTTGTGCACCACACAGCCGGTAGCAACAGCTACACCGCCGCGGACTCACCCGCCATTGTCAGGAGCATCTACGCATACCACGTCCAGGGCCGGGGTTGGTGCGACATCGGGTACAACTTCCTCGTCGACAGGTATGGGCAAATCTTCGAGGGCAGGGACGGGGGCTGGAGACGGCCGATTCGGGGGGCGCACTCAGGGGACTACAACACAAACACCTCCGGCATCTCCTTGATGGGAAACTTCGACGCCGTAGCCCCTCCCGCGATCATGAAGGACTCGTTGGTGAGCATCGTGAGCTGGGTGTTGGGGTCGCACTACCGTGACCCGCGAGGCCAGACCGCGCTGTACTCGTCGACCACCGGAGCGCCCAAGACCTTCAACGTTATCGCCGGTCACCGAGACAGCATGCAGACGAGCTGCCCTGGCGCGACGGTGTACGAATGGTTGCCCACGCTCCGGGAGAGAGTGGCCAACCGTATTGGGT
>JACCSH010000032.1 GCA_013813125.1 Nocardioidaceae bacterium
TGGTGGCAGCGAGCCCACCGGGGTCGACGCCGTCGAGTGGGCACACCGGGGGGCCGATCTCGGTGCTGGGGAGATCTTGCTGAACGCCATGGACGCCGACGGGACGCGGGACGGATTTGACCTCGAACTGATCAGCGCGGTGCGCAAGGTGGTCTCGACGCCGGTCATCGCCAGCGGCGGTGCCGGGGAGAGCCGCCACTTTCCTCCTGCCATCGAGGCGGGCGCCGACGCTGTGCTCGCAGCGAGCGTGTTCCACTTCGAGCAGGTCTCGATCGGCGCCGTGAAGGCCGAGCTGGCGCGACACGGGCTCCCGGTGCGGGGCGCCGCCTCACACGGCGAAGGTCGTTTCGCGTAGTCGCGCGACGGAGTCAGCGGAACCGGTGACGTCGACGTCGGCAACTTCGCCGCGGCCGTAGGCGAAAAGGGCCAGCTCGGTCGGCAGACCACGCAGTACGGCGGGGGCTTTGCCCCGGACCGCCAGCACAGCGTCGTCGCGGTCGCTCGGCACCAGCACGATCCCGACCGGCGACTTGCGCATGGTGAGCTTGGCGAAGACGGCGATCTGCCCCCAGATCTCGTCTTGTGCCCACCGAGGAAGTTGCCGAGACGCAAACGTTGGTACGGCGCGCCGTACATCCTCGTGATGGACGAAGAACTCCAAGGTGTTGAGCAGCTTGTCCGTCTGAGGCGTGCCGTAGATCGTGAACCTCGGCGGTCCGCTCCGCACGTCGTCGACAACCGCCGCATAGTCTCCCTTGGCGACCCTAGCCTCGATTGCACCAAAAGCCCTGCCTGGGAGGACGGTGTTGACCCGCCTCCACGGATTGGCCTCACGGACCCAGAGGTGCGCAGCGAGGTGATGGGTGTCCCACTCGCCACACAAGGTGGGAGCATCGGGGCCCATCTCGTGGAACAACAGGCACAGCCTTGCTCTTTCCACCTGAGCGACTCGGTGGCCGTCCGGCTCATCGGGAGAGTCGAGATATGCGGTGAGGTGCGGACCGGTCACAGGGCATCGCCTCTTGGCTCAGTGGAAGAAGTTGATGTCGGTCAGATAAGAGACGCCGCCGAGCACAGCGGCGAACCGCAACGTGCGCCCTCCGAACGTGGTGATGAAGAACCAGAACCGGTGAAATCTCAACTGCCCCGCAAGCACAGCCATTATCGCGAGTGGCGGAATCCCGACCACTGCTGACAAGAACAGCAGCCCGATGCCGACCCACGGCCTTTCATCCGTACGTCGTTTGACCCTGTCGTACTGCCGTTTCCAGCCGGGCGAGCTCATCTTCTTCTGGATGGGCCGCCAGCGCATCGACGTGCGCCCCGCCTCGTACCAGCCAAGCTTGCCCACCGCCTGTCCGAGTGCGGCCACCAAGGAAACGGTCCAGATCCCATAGGAGTCCACCAGCGCCCCGATGGCTGCGATGTATGCCTCGATGTTGATGATGGGGATCAACGCGGACGCAACGCCCACGCCGAACGTGGAGAGCAGCAGCTTCACGCGGCCTCAGATGCAGGCAGGGTCTGCAGGCACCCCTCCGGGACCGGCGGCCTTAGGCGGCTCAGGCGCGCCATTGATACGAGTTTCAGCGTGAGCAGGGCCGTGGCGATCCCGCCGGCCAGCCACGGGTTCCTCGTCCACACCATCAAGACGGCAAACAGGGCGGAGTTCAGGGCCTTGCCAGGCTTCGACCAGTTCCACAGCCACAGCTGCCGGTCGACGAGGTAGAAGTAGTTGGGACTGGACAGCGGCCAGGCGAGGAATGCCAACGACAAGAACATGTCGATGACCATGAACTCGGCCAGGTATATGCCCACCGGCACGACCATCGACGGGTCGTACCACGCGAAGCCGACGTAGAAGACAGCCGCGCACAGCCGGTCGCACATAATGTCGAGGGTCGCGCCGATCCGGGTCTCACGGTCGGTGAGCCGGGCAACAGCCCCGTCAACCGTGTCTCCGACCCAGTAGACCCCGAGCGCCCACAAGAGCAGTGGCAAAGAGTCCTGGTGCGCGCCCAGCAGAGCGAGCAGCAGGGTTGCGACGGTACGCGCGGCTGTGATGAGGGTCGCAAGCGTCAGAACTCGTTCGCCGGCTTGATGCGCACACTCGACATGAGCGCACTGCTCGATCTCCCTACCGGGTAGCCCTGACACAGTCTCGATCTTGTCACCTGTCGGCAGGGAGGCGGGGCAATGACAGGCCTCCGACGTAGGGGACAATAGGGCGGTGGCAGAGCAGGTGGCGGGGGGCTCGAGAGGCGATGTTGGCCCTGACATGGGGGTCTGGCTGGCGCGGCTCAAGCTTGATGACGATCGTCTGATCCCGGTGATCGCCCAGGACGCCACGACGCGAGCCGTCTTGTTGCTTGCCTGGATGAACGTCGAAGCCTTGCGCCGGACCCTTGCGACCCGCCGGGCGACCTACTGGAGTCGCAGTAGGCAGACCTACTGGGTGAAGGGGGAGACCTCCGGCCATACCCAACATGTTCGCGAGGCCCGGCTGGACTGTGACGGTGACACGGTCCTGCTCCTCGTCGACCAGCAAGGCCCCGCCTGTCACACCGGCGCGGACACCTGTTTCGACGCTGCCCTCGTTCTCAAAGACGATGCGGCCCCTGCCGATGACTGATGGAAACGGGGAGGCTCCGTTGCAGGGGTCCAAGGGATACGCAGCAACGCTGGTCGTAGGTCTGCTGGGAGCCACCGCGGTGGCCATCAGCGCCGGGCAAACCTGGGTCAAGGCCACCGCCGAGCAACCGCACCTGCCCGCGCTCGAGGTCTCGGTGGCGGGCAGTGAACTATCTTCGCTTCCGGGAGCGCTGGGGCTCGTTCTGCTCGCCGCGTTCGGTGCGGTAGTTGCCACAGGTGGCCGGCCGCGGCAGGTGATCGGCCTGGCCATTGGAGTTTCCGCGGGAATCGTGTTGCTCCTCGCCGTCCGACCAGGCGAGATTAGTCAGTCGGTTGAGGCCGCTTTGTCGGCGCGCGGCTGGATGGGTGGCTCCTACGATACGGCGACGAACGTCTGGCGTTGGCTCGTCGCAGCAGGTGCAGTCCTGTGCGCCGTCTCGGGCGCGGCCACCGCGGCCCTCGGTGCAAACTGGCCGAGGTTGGGCAGCCGGTACGACTCCCCACAACGCGCCGAGCCCAGTCAGGGCGAGCCCTTGTCAGTCGAAGAATCGGCGTCGAACCCGTCTGCTCCAGAAGATCACACCTCGCCGCACGGCTTGCTGGCTGAGGAGGAAATCAGCGATGCCGACATGTGGCGGGCGCTCGATCGGGGGCACGACCCGACGCAACGGTCCTGACCCGCGCACGACACAATAAGGCCTGACGAAAGGAGTGATCGATGTCCAACCATGGCTCGACCCCGGCGGCCTGGACGGCTGTGGTCATCTGCCTCATCGCGTTCTGCGTCGGCGCCGTAGGTCTCATCATCGGCTCGTGGCCCGTGTTTTGGGTCGGTGTCGGGCTCCTTGTTGCCTCGGTCGTCGTCGGTAAGGTCATGCAGGTCATGGGATTCGGAACCACCTAGGGATGTCGGTACTTGACGACATCATCGCTGGCGTGCGGGCAGACCTGGCGGTACGCCAAGAACAGGTGAGTCTCGACGATCTCAAGAACCGAGCGGCTCGCCAGGATCCGGCCCTCGACCCCTTGCCCGGCTACCGGGCTGACGGAATCTCGGTGATAGCCGAGGTGAAGCGGTCCAGTCCCAGCCGAGGGGCTCTCGCCGACATCGCTGATCCGGCGGCGCTAGCGGTCGACTACGCGGCTGGTGGGGCGGAGACCATCAGTGTCTTGACGGAGCACCGTCGCTTCGGCGGCACCCTCGACGACCTGCGTGCAGTGCGCGCTGCTGTCTCCGTCTCGGTGCTCCGCAAGGACTTCATCGTCACCTCCTACCAGTTGTGGGAGGCGCGCGCCGCCGGAGCAGACCTCGCCTTGCTCATCGTCGCAGCGCTCGACGACAACGAGCTCAGTGGCCTTCTCGACCGCGGTCGGTCCATCGGCCTCACGATGCTTGTCGAGGTACATACCGAGGAGGAAGTCACCCGGGCTATCGATGCCGGCGCCGATCTGGTCGGGATCAACGCACGCAACCTCCACACCTTGGAGGTCGACCGCGACACCTTCGCTCGACTCGCGCCCCTGATCCCTGATGGGATCGTGCGCGTCGCCGAGTCCGGGGTCCGAGGACCGCATGACGTGCTCGAGTACGGCCGCAACGGCGCAGACGTCGTGCTCGTCGGAGAATCGCTGGTGACGGGCAAGGAGCCGCGAGCTGCGGTTGCCGACCTCGTCGCCGCCGGTGCACATCCGGCCCTGAAACAAAGGCACTGACCGATGTCTTTTTCTGCTCCTGACTCGATGCCAGACGCCGCCGGGCACTTCGGCCGATTCGGCGGGCGGTTCATGCCCGAGGCGTTGATCGCGCCGCTCGACGAGCTTGAGCAGCACTGGCGCAAGGCGATGGCCGACGACGAGTTCGTCACCCAGTTCGACGCGCTGCTGCGCGAGTACGCCGGCCTGCCCAGCAGGCTCTACGAGGCCGAGCGCTTCTCCGAGACGGTGGGGGCGCGCGTGCTGCTCAAACGCGAGGACCTCAACCACACCGGCGCCCACAAGATCCGCAACGTGCTGGGGCAGGCGCTGCTTACGACTCGGATGGGCAAGCAGCGTGTCATCGCCGAGACGGGCGCCGGACAGCACGGCGTTGCCACTGCGACGGCTTGCGCCTACTTCGGTCTCGACTGCACCGTGTACATGGGGGAGGTCGACATGGTGCGCCAAGCACTGAACGTGGCGCGGATGCGCATGCTGGGCGCTCAGGTCATCCCCGTGACGTCAGGCAGCCGGACTCTCAAGGACGCCATCAACGAGGCGCTGCGCGACTGGGTCGCCAACGTCGACGACACCCACTACCTCCTCGGCACGGCGGCTGGCGCGCACCCGTTCCCTGCCATGGTCCGCGACTTCACCCGTGGCATAGGAGACGAGGCTCGGACCCAGACCCTCGAGCTACTCGGTCGTCTGCCCGACGCCGCACTGGCCTGCGTCGGGGGTGGGTCCAACGCCATTGGCATGTTCGCCGGGTTTCTGCCCGACGAGTCGGTCCGTCTCTATGGCTTCGAAGCGGCAGGCGACGGCTACGAGACGGGTCGCCACGCCGCCACGATCACCGCTGGACAGATCGGCGTCCTGCACGGCGCCCGGTCCTACCTGTTGCAGGATGAGGACGGACAGACCCTCGAATCCCACTCGATCTCGGCTGGGCTGGACTATCCCGGGGTTGGACCAGAGCACGCGTGGCTTGCGGAGACAGGCAGAGCGACGTACCTGCCGATCACCGATGCGCAAGCGATGGAGGCGATGGCACTGCTCGCCAAGACCGAGGGCATCATTCCCGCCATCGAGAGTGCGCACGCCCTTGCCGGCTTGCCCGGTGTAGTCGCCGAGCTAGGAGGTGCCCCGGAGCTGGTGGTGTGTCTATCGGGCCGCGGCGACAAGGATATGGACACCGCCGCCAAGTGGTTCGGACTCGTCGACGAGGCCGACCTCGTCGCAGAGGTGAAGATGAAATGACGAGCGTCCGGTCCACCATCGAAGCCGCCCAATCCGTTGGGCGGGCAGCCTTGATCGGCTACCTGCCCGCTGGTTATCCCTCGGTTGATGCCTCGATCGAGCTCGTGCAGTGCATGGTGAAGGCCGGCGTCGATGTTGTGGAAGTGGGACTGCCCTACTCCGATCCCGTCATGGACGGACCCACCATCCAGGCGGCGGCCGAGGTTGCGCTGGCTGGTGGGATCCGCACCACAGACGTGTTCCGAGTCGTCGGGGCGAGTGCCGCTCTGGCACCCACGCTGGTGATGACCTACTGGAACCCGGTGGAGCGTTATGGCGTAGGCCGTTTCGCTGCCGCACTGGCCGATGCTGGTGGCGCTGGCCTCATCACTCCCGACCTCATCCCCGATGAGGCCGGCGAATGGATCGGTGCCGCCGACCGACACGGCCTTGACAGGATATTCTTGGTCGCTCCCTCCTCGACGCGACGGCGGCTCGAGATGACGACGGCAGCCTCCACTGGTTTCGTCTACGCCACCTCCGTTATGGGGGTAACCGGTGCCCGAGAACAGATCAGCAGTGCCGCGCCGGAGCTGGTACGACGAGTCAAAGAGGTCACGGACCTACCTGTCGGGGTCGGACTGGGTGTGTCCACTCGGCAGCAGGCCGCCGAAGTCGCATCGTTCGCGGATGCAGTGATCGTGGGGTCGGCTCTGGTTCGCAGTATCGCCAACGAGGACGCTGTGTCCGCTGCGGCAGGTGCACTAGCCGCGCTGGTCGAAGACCTTGCCCTCGGTGTCCGAGGGGAGGTCGAGCGATGACGTCAGCCTTCATCCCGAGTCCGAGCGACGGTGTCTGGAACCTTGGGCCCATCCCCGTCAGGGGCTACGCATTGTGCATAATCGCCGGCGTCATCGTCGCCGTCTGGCTAGGAGACCGCCGCTGGGTCCAGCGGGGTGGGCAACCCGGCACGGTGGCCGACGTGGCGGTCTGGGCGGTGCCTTTCGGGCTGGTCGGTGGTCGTCTGTACCACGTCCTGACCGACGCGCAGCTGTACTTCGGCGACGGCCGCGACCCCGTCACCGCGTTCTATATCTGGCAAGGCGGATTGGGTATCTGGGGTGCGATCGCCCTTGGTGCTGTTGGGGCCTATCTCGGCGCGCGGCGGCATCGCCTCAAGTTCCGAGCGTTCGGGGACGCGGTAGCTCCCGGCATCGCTTTGGCCCAAGCGATCGGGCGGTGGGGAAACTGGTTCAACCAAGAGCTCTACGGGCGCCCGACTACTCTGCCGTGGGGGCTGGAAATCGACCTCGAGAACCGCGGCGACCTCCAGGAGTACGAGACCTTCCACCCGACGTTCCTGTACGAGTCGCTGTGGTGCATCGGCGTCGCTGCGCTCGTTATCTGGGCCGAACGTCGGTTCCGGCTCGGCTACTGCCGAGCTTTCGCGCTGTTCGTGATGGCCTACACCGCTGGTCGAGTGTGGATCGAAATGCTGCGGGTCGACGAGGTCAACCACGTGTGGGGTCTGCGCTTGAACGTCTGGACGTCGATCATCGTGTTTGCGCTGGCAACTGTCTATTTCGTTGTCGTTGGCCGTCGCCACCCCGGCCGCGAGACCGACGTACAGCCTGCACCGAACACTTCACCGCTCGGCGGTGACGACACACCAGCCGGAGGGGCCACCGCCGCGGAGGACGGCGCAACGAACCGGGCAGCGACCGGCGACGCAGACCTCGACGAACGAGGGGCCGCCGACTCGGGCACGTCGGGTTCGGAGCAGGAAGGAAGCGACCGTGAGCGGTCTGGCTAGTCCCGACGGCTCCGCTGCCGGGGCCGCTGTCCTGCACGAGCACAGGTCGCTGGCCGGCGGATGGCTGCGCCCTGCAGTTTTCGGAGCGATGGATGGGTTGGTCTCCAACCTGGCCTTGATCGCCGGGATCGTGGGAGGAACGAGTGGCGACCACTCGAACGAGGTTGTGCTGGCCGGCCTGGCCGGTCTCGTCGCCGGGGCGCTCTCGATGGCCGCCGGCGAGTACACGTCGGTTGCCAGCCAGTCGGAGCACATTCGGGCCGAGATCGAGATCGAGCGCAAGGAGATCGCCGCGCGGCCCCGAGCCGAAGAGGCCGAGCTGTCGCAGCTGTATGTCGCCAGAGGTATCACTCCCGCGCTCGCCGACCAGTTGGCCGCCGAGATCCATGCCGACCCGGTGCGAGCGCTCGAGGTCCATTCCCGAGAGGAGCTGGGGGTCGATCCGGCGAACCTGCCGTCGCCTCTGGTTGCCGGGGCGTCGTCGTTCGTGTCGTTCGCACTCGGCGCGGCCGTACCACTTCTTCCGTACGCACTGGGGCGGGACAACCTGTGGGCTGCTTTGGCGCTCAGTCTGACGGCCCTCTTCTTGTGCGGCGCCGTCGTGTCGCGCCTGACCACCCGCAGCTGGTGGTTCGGCGGGCTTCGCCAGTTGGTGCTCGGAGCTGTTGCGGCAGGGCTCACCTACCTCATCGGTGACCTGGTCGGCATGGCGGTTTCATAGCCGACCGTAGTCGGGCCCGCCAACCTGGCCGGCAGAGCGCCGTCTTATGTCCCGTCCAGATGGCGGAAAGGTTGTGTGAGGGGTCGGTAGCGTCGTGTAAGTTCACGTGACCACGCTGGGCAAACGTCGTCCCCGCCCACCATTCACCTCTCGATCCGCGATCGCGAAAATGACGACGGGAAATGCGATGCGAACACGCCCTCCTCCTCAAGGACTCTACGACGGCCTGTCCGAGCATGACTCCTGCGGAGTCGCGTTTGTCGCGACGCTCACCGGGGTCGCCTCTCATGACATCGTGACCATGGCGCTCACCGCGCTGCGCAACCTCGACCACCGCGGTGCGGCAGGTAGTGAACCCGATTCCGGCGATGGCGCAGGCATCCTGCTGCAGGTTCCTGACGCCTTCCTGCGTGCCGAATGTGACTTCGAGCTGCCGTCTTCGACGCGGTATGCCGTAGGGAACGCTTTCGTCCCCGGGGACACCGAGGCCGTGGCCAAGACGAAGGCACATATCGGCGACCTGGCGGCGCGGGAGGGGCTCAGGATCTTGGGTTGGAGAGAGGTCCCTACCAATCCTGCTCTGTTGGGGGACAGCGCACGGGCCTGCATGCCTGCGTTCCTGCAGATGTTCGTGACAGCGAGCGATGGCGGCGCCGTTGGCATGGCGCTCGAGCGAATGGCGTTCTGCCTGCGCAAGCGCGTCGAGCAGGAGACGGACGTCCACTTTCCCTCGCTCTCGTCGCGCACCTTGAACTACAAGGGGATGTTGACGACCGCCCAGCTCGACGAGTTCTTTCCCGACCTCAAGGACGAGCGGGTGACCTCCGCGATGGCCGTCGTGCACTCGCGCTTCTCGACCAACACGTTCCCGTCCTGGCCGTTGGCGCACCCTTACCGGTTCATCGCGCACAATGGCGAGATCAACACCGTCAAGGGCAACCGCAACTGGATGCGCGCCCGGGAGGCGTTGTTGTCGAGCGACATCATCTTGGGAGACCTCGACAGGTTGTTTCCGATCTGCACCCCGCACGCCTCGGACTCTGCGTCGTTCGACGAAGTGCTCGAGCTGCTGCACCTCGGCGGCCGCTCGCTGCCCCACGCGGTGCTGATGATGGTCCCTGAGGCCTGGGAGAACTCTGCCGAGATGAGCCCTGCCCGCAGGGCCTTCTACCAGTTCCACTCGAACATGATGGAACCCTGGGACGGACCCGCTTGTGTGGTATTCACCGACGGCACCCAGATCGGTGCTGTCCTCGACCGCAATGGCCTGCGGCCGGCACGCTACTGGGTGACCGACGGTGGTCTCGTGGTGCTCGCGTCCGAGGTGGGAGTCCTTGACCTGCCCCCTTCGAGCATCGTGCGCAAGGGCCGGCTTCAGCCGGGTCGCATGTTCTTGGTCGACCTGGCGGAGCACCGGATCGTCGAGGACGACGAGATCAAGGACCAGCTTGCGTCCGAAGCGCCGTACGACGAGTGGCTCCACGCGGGGCTCATCCAGCTGGACAACCTCCCGCCCCGCGAGCACATCGTGCACACACACCAGTCGGTGACCCGGCGCCAGCAGATCTTCGGCTACACCGAAGAGGAGCTGCGGGTCCTGTTGGCTCCCATGGCCCGCACGGGAACCGAGCCGCTGGGGTCCATGGGCACTGACACGCCTCTGGCGGTGCTGTCCGGCCGCCCCCGGCTGCTGTTCGACTACTTCAGCCAGCTCTTCGCCCAGGTCACCAACCCGCCGCTCGATGCGATCCGTGAGGAGCTCGTCACCTCACTTTCGGGAACGCTCGGACCCGAGAGCAACCTGCTCGACCCTGGGCCATCATCGTGTCGGCAGGTCGTCGTGCCGTTTCCTGTCATCGACAACGACGAGCTCGCCAAGATCATCCACATCAACCGCGACGGTGACCTGCCCGGCTACTCCACCTGTGTCGTCCACGGGCTGTACGACGTCGAGGGCGGTGGCCGCGCACTCGCCCGGCGTCTGGACGAGATCTGCGCCGAGGTTTCGGCCGCCATCGCCGACGGCGCCCGCATCATCGTGCTGTCCGACCGCCACTCCACTGCCGAAGCGGCGCCGATCCCGTCGTTGCTGCTGACCGCTGCGGTGCACCACCACCTCGTCCGCGAGAAGACTCGCACCTCCGTTGGCCTGGTGGTGGAGGCCGGCGACGTTCGCGAGGTCCATCACGTCTCGGTGTTGATCGGCTACGGGGCGGCGGCGGTCAACCCCTACCTCGCCATGGAGACGGTCGAGGACATGGCGCGCCAACAGGTGCACCTCGCCGGCATGGAGCCGCAGGTGGCCGTGCGAAACCTGGTCAAGGCACTCGGCAAGGGCGTGCTCAAGGTGATGAGCAAGATGGGCGTTTCCACCGTGGCGTCCTATACCGGTGCGCAGATCTTCGAGGCCGTCGGTCTCGCCTCCTCAGTCGTCGACCGCTATTTCACCGGCACCGCCTCGAAGCTCAACGGAGTGGGGCTTGACGTCATCGCCGAGGAGGCTGCACGCCGCCACCAGCGGGCCTACCCACCTCACGGCATCCCGCCCGCACACCGAAAGCTCGAGATCGGTGGTGAGTACCAGTGGCGGCGGGAGGGTGAGCCGCACCTGTTCGACCCCGCGACGGTCTTCCGGCTGCAGCACGCCACCCGCGCCAGGCGCTACGACATCTTCAAGCAGTACACCGCGCTGGTCGATGACCAGTCGGCTCGCCTGATGACCCTGCGCGGATTGTTCGGCTTGTCGACTGACCGTGAGCCGCTGCCGATCGACGAGGTTGAGCCGGTATCCGAGATCGTCAAACGCTTCTCTACCGGAGCGATGTCCTACGGGTCGATCAGCCAGGAGGCGCACGAGACTCTCGCGATTGCCATGAACCGGTTGGGCGGCAAGTCAAACACCGGTGAGGGCGGTGAGGACGAGAATCGCCTGCACGACCCTGACCGCCGCAGCGCGATCAAACAGGTGGCCTCGGGTCGCTTCGGTGTAACCAGCGACTATCTCACCTCCGCCGACGACATCCAGATCAAGATGGCGCAGGGAGCCAAGCCCGGCGAGGGGGGGCAGCTTCCCGGCAACAAGGTCTACCCGTGGGTGGCGAAGACGAGACACTCGACGCCTGGGGTCGGCCTGATCTCGCCACCGCCGCACCACGACATCTACTCCATCGAAGACCTGGCTCAGCTGATCCACGACCTCAAGAACGCGAACCCCGTGGCCCGCATCTCGGTCAAGCTGGTGTCGGAGGTCGGCGTCGGCACCGTAGCGGCGGGGGTCACGAAGGCCCACGCCGACGTCGTCCTGATCTCCGGCCACGACGGCGGCACCGGCGCCTCACCGTTGACCTCGCTCAAGCACGCTGGCGGTCCGTGGGAGCTTGGGCTTGCCGAGACCCAGCAGACCCTGTTGCTCAACGGCCTGCGGGACCGCATCGTCGTACAGTGCGACGGGCAGCTGAAGACGGGTCGCGACGTTGTCATAGCTGCCCTGCTGGGCGCCGAGGAGTTCGGTTTCGCCACGGCACCCCTGGTGGTCTCCGGTTGCATCATGATGCGGGTCTGCCACCTCGACACCTGCCCGGTCGGCATCGCCACCCAGAACCCCGTTCTGCGCTCGCGCTTCGGCGGCAAAGCCGAGCATGTTGTCAACTTCTTCGAGTTCCTGGCTCAAGAGGTGCGCGAGCTTCTGGCCGGCCTCGGCTTCGCCAGCATCGAAGAGGCCGTTGGTCACGCTGAGGTGCTGGACATCCGGCCTGCGGTGGAGCACTGGAAGGCGAGTGGTCTGGATCTGAGCCCGATCCTGCACGTGCCGGCCCTCCCGCCCCACGCCGCCCGCTCCCAGACGACGGTGCAGGACCACCGCCTCGACCGCGCGCTCGACAACGAGCTCATTGCGCTGTCCCAGCCGGCCATCGCACACGGTGAGCCCGTCCGCGCCCGACTCGAGGTCCGCAACGTCAACCGCACCGTCGGCACCATGCTCGGCCACGCCGTCACCTCGGCTCATCCGGATGGTCTGCCGACCGGTCTCATAGACCTGACCTTCATCGGATCAGCTGGGCAGTCCTTCGGTGCGTTTGTGCCGAGAGGAGTCACGCTGCGCCTGGAGGGTGACGCCAACGACTATGTCGCCAAGGGGCTATCAGGTGGGCGGATCGTAGTCCGCCCTCCGCGCGATGCCTCGTTCGCCGCCGAGGAGCAGGTGATCGCGGGCAACGTCATCGCCTACGGCGCCACGTCGGGGGAGGTGTTCGTCCGTGGTCAGGTAGGGGAGCGGTTCGCGGTCCGCAACTCCGGTGCGTGCCTGGTGGCCGAAGGCCTGGGCGACCATGGTTGCGAGTACATGACAGGCGGTCAAGTGGTCGTGCTCGGTGGCATCGGCCGCAACTTCGCGGCGGGGATGAGCGGGGGCGTGGCTTACGTGCTCGACCTCGATGTCGGTCGGGTCAACCCCGAGTTGGTGGATCTTGGGCCTGTGGAGAGCCGTTCGACCGAACGGCTGAGAGACCTCATCCGACGGCACGGCGAGGAGACCGGCTCACCGGTCGCTCGCTGGCTCCTGGCCGAGTGGGCGACCAGCGTGCAGCGGTTCACGCAGGTCATGCCGCGCGACTACCGGCTGGTGCTCGAAGCGAAGACGGCAGCTGAGGAGGCCGGCCTGAGTGCAGCAGAAACCAGTGCCGCGATGATGGGTGCGATCCATGGCTGACCCCCGAGGATTCCTGACGACCCCGCGGCAGGGAGCAACACGTCGTCCGATCGAGGAGCGTGTCCACGACTGGCGCGAGGTTTATCCCGACGACGCCGGCCGGGTGCTGTTGCCGATCATCGACAAGCAGGCCGGACGGTGCATGGACTGTGGTATCCCGTTCTGTCACCAGGGCTGCCCGTTGGGCAACCTCATCCCGGAGTGGAACGACCTCGTGTACCGCGGCGACTGGGAAGGCGCGATCGAGCGGCTGCACGCCACGAACAACTTCCCTGAGTTCACTGGCAGGCTCTGCCCGGCACCGTGCGAGACCTCGTGTGTCTTGGGCATCAACGCCGAGCCCGTGACGATCAAGAACGTCGAGGTGACGATCATCGACCAGGCGTGGGACCGCGGCCTGGTGGGGGTGCACCAGGTTGACTGGCTCACCGGCAAGACGGTCGCGGTGATCGGGTCGGGTCCGGCCGGGCTCGCAGCCGCCCAGCAGCTCACCCGCGCTGGTCACACTGTCGTGATCTACGAGCGCGCGGACGAGATCGGCGGACTGCTCCGCTTCGGGATTCCAGAGTTCAAGATGGAGAAGCGCCATCTGGACCGGCGGCTCGACCAGATGTCCGAGGAAGGCACCGTCTTCAGGGCGGGGGTCAATGTCGGTGTCGACATCACCGGCCCGGATCTGCTCGAACGGTTCGACGCGTTGGTGCTCGCGACAGGAGCCACCGTGGCGCGCGATCTGCCGATCCCCGGACGCGAGCTCGGCGGCATCCATCAGGCGATGGAGTACCTCCCGCAGGGCAATCTGGCGGCTCGCGGCCGGCACGTCGACGACCAGATCCTGGCGACGGGAAAGCACGTGGTGGTGATCGGTGGTGGCGACACCGGCGCTGACTGCGTCGGCACCGCGCATCGGCAGCACCCCGCATCGGTCACCCAGCTGGAGATCATGGCCCGCCCTACCGAGGAGCGATCGGCTCTGCACCCCTGGCCGACGTACCCGATGATCTACCGGGTGTCGTCCGCCCACGAGGAGGGCGGGGAACGTGTGTTTGCTGTGTCGACTCAGGAGTTCCTCGACTCTGGTTCAGGGTCGGTGCGGGGTCTGCGGCTCGGGGAGGTGGAGTTCCGGGACGGCCGCTTCGAGCCCGTCGAGGGATCGGAGCGCGAGATCCCGGCAGATCTGGTCTTGCTGGCGATGGGCTTCACCGGTCCCGAGACCGACAATCTGGTGGCGCAGCTCGGGCTCGGACTCGACGAGACGGGAAACGTGGCGCGCAGTGCGCAATATTTGACCAACGTGCCCGGTGTCTTCGTGGCCGGCGACGCGGGACGCGGACAGTCGCTGATCGTCTGGGCCATCGCCGAGGGTCGCTCTGCTGCGAGCGCAGTGGACCGCTATCTGACGGGCGCGACGACGCTACCCGCGCCCCTCGCACCGACCGAACGTCCGATGTCGGTATGACGGCACTAGGGTCTAGCCGTGCGTAGAGCCAAAATCGTGTGCACCCTCGGGCCGGCAACCTCCACCCTGGAGATGATCCGCGATCTGGTTGACGCCGGCATGAACGTGGCGCGGTTCAACCTCAGCCATGGCGACTATCGCGACCATGAGTCGATCTACCGAATGGTGAGGGAGGCGTCTGACGCCTCCGGACATGCTGTCGGTGTTCTCGTCGACCTGCAGGGTCCGAAGATCCGGCTGGGCAGGTTCGCCGACGGTCCGGTCCAACTCGCCCCAGGCGATGAGTTCACGATCACGACGCGCGACATAGTGGGCTCCCAGCTGATCTGCTCGACGACCCATGACGGTCTGGCCGGCGACGTCGAGGCTGGCGACACCATCTTGATCGACGACGGGCGGATCGCGCTGGTCGCCACGGCTGTCACCGAGACCGACGTCGTCACTCGCGTTCGCGTCGGCGGACTGCTGAGCAACAACAAGGGCATCAACCTGCCGGGAGTTGCCGTCAGTGTTCCGGCCATGAGCGAGAAGGACGTCGAGGACCTCAGATGGGCGCTTTCCCTGCGAGCGGACCTGATCGCGCTGTCGTTCGTCCGGTCGGCCGATGACGCAGCCGCGGTGCGCGCCATCATGGACGAGGAACAGGTGTGGCTCCCGGTCATAGCCAAGATCGAGAAGCCGCAGGCCATCGACCGGATCGACGAGATCATCGCGGCATTCGACGGCGTGATGGTGGCGAGGGGCGATCTGGGAGTGGAGCTGCCACTCGAGGATGTACCCGTGCTCCAGAAGCAGCTGGTGGAGGCGGCGCGCCGCAACGCCAAGCCCGTCGTGGTGGCAACCCAGATGCTCGAGTCGATGATCTCCGCAGCCCGACCGACCCGGGCGGAGGCGTCTGACGTCGCCAACGCCGTACTGGACGGTGCGGACGCCGTGATGCTCTCGGGCGAGACCAGCATCGGGGACTATCCGATCCTCGCCGTCGAGACCATGGCCCGCATCATCGAGTCGACCGAGGACCATGGGCTGGCGCGCATGGCCGCCATGAGCTGGCAACCTCGCACCCGAGGGGGGGTCATCGCCAAGGCGGCGGCCGACGTGGCGGACCGGGTGGGCGCCAAGTACCTCGTGGCGTTCAGCCAGTCAGGGGACACCGCCCGCCGGCTCTCGCGCTACCGGACTCAAGTGCCGGTGCTGTGCTTCACGCCCGAGCCCGTGGTGCGCTCGCAGCTGGCCTTGACGTGGGGGATCGAAACCTTCCTGGGTCCGCAGGTCGAGCACACCGACGAGATGGTGATGCAGGTCGACAGGGCCCTGCTCGACGCCGGTCGCTGCGAGGAAGGGGAGTTGGTCGTCATCGTGGCGGGCAGCCCGCCCGGCATCCCGGGCTCGACCAATGCGCTGCGCGTGCACCAGATGGGTGATGCGATCAACGGGGCTGCGCCGGCGTACCGCTCGGTCGCTCGGCAGGAGGAGCGGGTCCTCGAGGCAGCAGCCGCTGAAACGGAGTCCGGATAAGGCCTCGGCCCCGCGACTCAGGGCCCCTTGACGTCGGCAGAGCTCGACCTGAAGTGACGTCAGTGCCGGGTGTGGGACTTGAACCCACATGTCCTTTCGAACAATGGTGTTTGAGACCATCGCGTCTACCGATTCCGCCAACCCGGCCAGGGCGCGCCACGGATCGTGCGCGGCGCCGATAAGCCTCTCATGTGTCTGCCGGCAGTGGAAGTTTCACCGACGGCAGTGGTCGCCGAGGTCGCGGCGCTGATCTAACTGGAGGTAACTCCAGCGGCAAAGGGGAGTCATCCTCCTGCGGCGCTGTGTGACCAGGCGGAAGTCCCCGATCGAAGTCACGTTATGACAACGACGCAGTCACACGCAGACAGCGAGACCTGACTTGTGTTCCTTTAGGCGCTAGGTTGTCCCCTTGTATCGCCGTACAGC
>JACCSH010000042.1 GCA_013813125.1 Nocardioidaceae bacterium
GGTCGACGCCGGGACCGTAACCTTGCCGGGTGACCACTGTGACCGTGCGGACGCCAGCCAAGATCAACTTGGGGCTCAACGTCGGGAGGCCACGGCCTGACGGCTATCACCCACTGGCAACCGTCTATCAGGCGATCGCGCTCTATGACGAGGTCAAGGCCCGGCCGGCACAGCCTGGTGAGTTCACGGTGAGCGTGACGGGGGAGGGCCAAGACGTCGTACCGCTCGATGACACCAATCTGGCTGTGCGTGCAGCCCGACTTCTCGCCAAGCGTGCCAAGGTCAACGAGGGTGTCGCGTTGAGCATCCACAAGCTGATCGCCGTGGCGGGCGGTCTGGCAGGGGGGAGCAGCGACGCCGCTGCCGCACTGCTTGCCTGCGATGCGCTGTGGGGGCTGCACAGCAGCCGCGAGGAGCTGACTGGGCTCGCCGCTGAGCTCGGCAGCGACGTGCCCTTCTGCCTCATAGGTGGCAACGCGATCGGAACCGGCCGCGGAGAGGTCGTGTCGTCAGTTCTCGCGCGAGGAAGCTATGAGTGGGTGCTCGCCTACGCGTCGACAGGGTTGTCGACACCTGAGGTCTTCGCCGAGTTCGATCGACTCGATGCCGTCAGGGCTGACGAGGAGCCAGAAGTGCCAGAGGTACTCATGTCGGCGTTGCGGACCGGGGATCCGTACGCCGTCGGCATGGCGCTGCACAACGATCTGCAACCCGCAACGATCCGGCTGCGACCTGCGATTCGCCGTACGATCGAGTTCGGCGAGGACTTCGGTGCTCTGGGGTCGGTCGTCGCGGGTTCGGGGCCGACGTGCCTCTTCCTCACCGCTGACTCCGAGCACGCAATCGACTTGGCGGTGGCGCTTTCGAGTTCTGGTGTATGTCGGTTGGTACAACGAGCCAACGGGCCAGTTCCCGGCGCTCGAGTCGTCACATGAGAGCCTGACCTGACATGGCCAGCCCCGCTGCGAATCTCATCAATCTCGACGGAGTATCCAAGGCGTACGGCGTTCGACCGCTGCTGAGCGGAGTCTCTCTGGGACTTCAACGGGGCGATCGGGTCGGCATCGTTGGTCGCAACGGTGCAGGCAAGACGACGCTGCTGCGCATCATGGGAGGCCTCGAGCCCGTCGACGAGGGGCGGATGACGCAGAATCGTGGCCTGCACGTGGGGCTGCTGAGCCAGCGAGACGACCTGCGCGACCACGACAGCATCCGCCATGTCGTCCTGGGTGACCTAGCTGAGCATGAATGGGCAGCTGGTGTCCGCTCTCGCGAAGTGGTCGAGCACCTGCTCGGCGGGCTGGATCTCGAGCGCCGCGCCGAGGGGCTTTCCGGTGGGGAACGCCAGCGTGTGTCCCTCGCGAAGCTGCTGCTGACCGACCTCGATGTGCTGCTCCTCGATGAGCCGACCAACCACCTCGACATCGAGGCGGTGGCATGGCTGGCCGACCACCTGGTGTCGAGAAGACTGACGCTGGGGGTGGTGACTCACGACCGGTGGTTCCTCGATGCGGTGTGCACGACAACGTGGGAGATGCACGATGCGGGCATCGAAAGCTATGAGGGAGGCTACGCGGCCTTCGTGCTGGCCAAGGCGGAGCGGATGCGCCAAGCCTCCTCGGCTGAGACCCGGCGCCAGAACTTGATGCGCAAGGAGCTGGCTTGGCTTCGTCGAGGCCCGCCCGCACGAACGTCGAAACCGCGGTTTCGCATCGACGCCGCCAACGAGTTGATTGCGAACGAGCCGCCTCCGCGGGACGGTGTCGAGCTGCAGCGCTTCGCCATCGGGCGGCTCGGCAAGGATGTGTTCGACCTTGAGGACGCCACCATCACCCGTGGGGCGCGCGACCTCGTCGATCACCTGACGTGGCGAATTGGTCCCGGCGACCGGATCGGCCTAGTGGGCGTCAATGGAGCCGGCAAGACATCGCTGTTGTCTGTTCTCGCGGGCGAAGCTGCCCCCGAGTCCGGTCGGCTTCGGACCGGCCGAACGGTGCAGTTGGTCCACCTGCGCCAGTCACTGGACGGGCTCGACCCGACTGAACGGGTGCTGCCGTCTGTCGAGTCGATCAAGCGGGTGGCGTCTGTTGCGGGTGCTCGGGAGGTGACAGCCAGCTCGATGCTGGAGCGCTTCGGTTTCACCGGCGACAAGCTCATGGCCCGGATCGGTGACCTGTCCGGTGGCGAGCGACGTCGGCTGCAGCTTTTGCGCTTGCTGCTGTCAGAGCCGAACGTGCTCCTGCTGGACGAGCCGACAAACGACCTGGACATCGAGACGCTCAACGTGGTCGAGGACTACCTGGACTCGTGGCCCGGCACCCTGATCGTGGTGTCTCATGACCGCTACTTCATCGAGCGCGTGTGCGACACGGTGTGGGCGCTGCTGGGGGATGGCTCGTTGGCGCTGCTTCCTGGCGGCGTCGACGACTACCTGGCTCGTCGCGCGGCCGTCCTCGCGTCGGCATCCTCAAGCGGTACGACGAGCAGCGCTGCGCAGCAGGGCGAGTCTGCTCAGACCACATCTCGGCCCGTCGCGTCTGCTGAAGCGGCCTCGCGGCTTGGCCCGTCGGCCGGGTGCACCTTGGGGCCCGGCCCGTTGGCCCCGGCCGCCTTGCGGCCTGGCGGGTCGGCCTGCGCCTCGAGGCCTAGCCCGGCGGCATCCGTCTCGCGGCCCGGCGCCTCCGGGTCCGCCGCGCGGCCTGGTACTTCTACCCCGGCCTCATCGACTCCCGGCCGCCACCCTGGCTCATTCGACCAGGTGGGCAAGCTTTCCAGCCCGTCAGCCGTCTCACCGGACGGGCCAGCCGTCGTACGCCTTGACGGGCCAGCCGTCTCACCGGACGGGCCAGCCGTCGTACGCCTTGACGCCACTGCACGGCGAGCCGCTCAGAAGGATTTGTCACGAATCGAGAGACAGCTGGCCAAGCACAACTCGAAGATCTCTGCCGTGCACGCAGAAATGGCTGCCTACGCCAGCGACTACAGCAGGTTGACCATGCTGGATGAGCAGCTCGCGGATTTGGTGGCCGAGCGGGATCGTCTCGAACTCAATTGGTTAGGCGCCGCTGAACTGCTCGACGGCTGACCGATCCATTCGTTCGGCCACGCCATGCTCCGAAAACCCGAGCCAGCGGGACGAATCCCAAACCGCCAGGTTGGTCACCGGTCGAAGGGTGCTATGACCGTGCGCAGGAGCGCCGAAAGCGAGGCGCGTTGCGCTTCAGTGAGTCCAGAGAGCAGGAGTCGTTCTTGCTCGAGGAGTCCCTCCAGCGCCGCATCGACGCGGGAGCGGCCGGCTTCGGTGAGACAGACCAGGACGCCGCGCCGGTCATCCGGATCGGGGCGCCTCTCGACGAGGCCCTTCGTGACAAGCCGATCCACGCGATTGGTCATGGTTCCGGATGTGACCATCGTCTCGCGCAGCAACCGCCCAGGCGACAGCACGTATGGGTCGCCCGCTCGTCTCAGCGCCGTCAGCACGTCGAACTCCCATGACTCGAGACCGTGCTGGCTGAACGCCGCCTTGCGGGCAAGGTCGAGATGGCGGGCCAGCCGGGTGACGCGGCTCAAGACCTGCATCGGCTCGACGTCGAGGTCAGGACGTTCCCGCTGCCAGGCCTCAACGAGCTGGTCAACCTCATCCTCCATTGGATCCATGCGGATCACTGTAGATCTTCAAGAGTCTTGACATAGAGAGATTCCCTAGCCAAGATCCTCTTGACGTCAAGATGTCTGAGGGGAGTAGTGATGGCCACCTGGGATCCAGCGTCGTACCTCCGCTTCGAGGACGAAAGGTCTCGTCCCTTCTTCGACTTGGTTGCCCGGGTTCACGCGCACATGCCAAACCAGGTCATTGACCTGGGATGTGGTCCCGGCCAGCTCACCCGTTCCTTGGCTGACCGGTGGCCTGGCGCGGAGATCCTGGGCATCGACTCGTCTCCCGAAATGATCGAGGCCGCAGGTGAACACAGCTCCACACGCGTTCGCTTCGAGGTCGGCGATATCAGGCAGTGGCGGCCAACCGCTCCTGTTGACGTCCTCGTCTCCAACGCTGCGTTGCAGTGGGTGCCTGGCCATCGGGACTTGCTGCCGCAACTCGTCGCTTCAGTGGCTCCCGGCGGATGGTGCGCATTTCAGGTTCCGGGCAATTTTGATGAGCCCAGCCACCTAATCCTCCGTGAGATGGCGTCTGACTGCCGCTTCGCGCCATCGACCTCCGGGGTCGAATGGCCCTCCGCCTTCGACGCGGGAACGTATCTATCCGATCTCTTCGCTCTGGGGTGCCGCGTCGACGCCTGGGAGACGTCGTACCTGCATGTGCTGACAGGTCCCGACCCCGTCTTCACATGGATATCGGGGACGGGTGCCCGGCCATTCCTGCAGGCACTCCCGCCGATCCAGCGAAAGGTTTTTGAGTCCGAGTACAAGGCCCTGTTGCGCGAGGCCTATCCACCCCAGGCCTGCGGAACGGTCATGCCGTTTCGACGCGTCTTCGTAGTCGCGCACAAGGTGGCCGGCTCGGCCGGGGGCCCGGCGTGAGGCGTCGACCGAGGCGGCAGGCAGCGGTCTGTGCATGAGTGTCCAACCAGCATGAAGCTGCCCGTAGTCGCGTCGACTTGCCCAAAGTCGCCTTGCCCAAAGTCGCCTTGCCAAAGCGTTCATGTGCACGAAAGCGAAACACCCCGGGCCGCTCTATGTCGCGAAACAGTTCACGTGCGCGGAACTACGACGCTCAACGGG
>JACCSH010000057.1 GCA_013813125.1 Nocardioidaceae bacterium
CGACGTGCTTCTTGGTCATGGCATCGAGGCGCTTCTCGGCACCGCTCACCTCGTCTTCGCCTACGTCTCCGTCTCTTTGGGCCCGATCGAGAGCCTGCTTGGCGTTGCGGCGGATGTTGCGCACCGAGACCCGTGCCTCCTCGGCCTTCCCTTTGGCCAGCTTGATGAACTCCCTGCGCCGCTCCTCGGTCAACTCCGGCATCGTGACCCGCAGGTTGTCGCCGTTGTTCGTGGGGTTGACCCCCAAATCGGAGTCACGGATCGCCTTCTCGATGCCGGCCAGGGCTTGCTGGTCGTAGACGTTGATAACGACAACGCGGGGCTCCGGATTGGTGAAGGATGCAAGTTGCTGGATGGGTGTCGGAGTGCCGTAGTAGTCGGCCGTGAGCCGGTGGAACATTCCCGGATGCGCTCGGCCGGTACGAATCGACGCGAAGTCGTCCTTGGCGACCTCCACGGCCTTGCCCATCTTCTGGTCGGCTTCGCGCAGCGTTGCCTCAATCACGTTGTCTCCTCTGAAGTGGTGCGTCGCCTATCGTCTGAACCGACGTACGTGCCGATCTTCTCACCCTGCACGATCCGCGCCATCGCGCCCTTGTCCTCCATACCGAAGATCACCATCGGCAGTCCGTTCTCCCTGCACAGCGCGAACGCGGTCGCGTCCGCCACCCGTAGTCCCCGCTGCAACGCCTCCGTGTAGGTGACGCTGTCGAGCTTCGTGGCGGCGGGATCGAGTTTCGGGTCGGCCGTGTAAACGCCGTCCACACCGTTCTTGCCCATCAGGACGACTTGGCACTTCGTCTCCAGGGCACGCTGGACAGCCACCGTATCGGTGGAGAAGAACGGCATACCAGCACCGGCACCGAAGATCACGACGCGGCCCTTTTCCAGGTGGCGGATAGCGCGTCGCGGGATGTAAGGCTCGGCTACCTGGCCCATGGTGATAGCCGTCTGAACCCTTGTCTCCACCCCCTGCTTTTCGAGGAAGTCCTGCAACGCCAGGCAGTTCATGACGATGCCGAGCATCCCCATGTAGTCGGCGCGGGCCCGATCCATTCCCCGCTGCTGAAGCTCGGCGCCGCGAAAGAAGTTGCCGCCACCGAGCACGATGGCCACCTCGACACCGTGGCCAACGACATCGGCGATCTCTCGCGCGATATCGGCGACCACGTCGGGGTCGACGCCGACCCGCCCACCCCCGAAAACCTCACCCGATAGCTTGAGGAGCACACGGTCGTACGCGGGACGGGGGACATCGCCTACTGACTGTTGCAGTTCCACGAAACCGGCCTCCTCAGGCACATGTCGCCGACAACTCCCGAATTGCGTTGCTCCCGCCGGCAGCGGACACAGACCGCCTCAGGCCTGGCCCACCTCGAAGCGAGCGAACCTAGTGACGGTGACACCTGCGTCGTCCAGCACTGCCTTGACGGTTCGCTTATTGTCCTGCACGAACGCCTGCTCGAGCAGCACCGCGTCCTTGAAGAAGCCGTTCAGTCGGCCCTCGACGATCTTGGGAAGTGCCTGCTCGGGTTTGCCCTCCTCGCGTGCGGTAGCCGCCGCGATCTCCCGCTCCTTCTCGACCAGCTCGGCCGGCACCTCGTTTCGGGACACGAAACGTGGGCGCATCGCCGCGATCTGCATGGCTGCGCTGCGGGCCGCGTCCTCGTCGTCGCCGTCGAAGGCAACGAGTACACCCACCGCCGGCGGAAGGTCGCTCGATCGGCGGTGCAGGTACGACGTTGACTGCCCCTCGAAGTAGGTGACCCGCCCAAGCTCGATCTTCTCGCCGATGACAGCGGCCAGGGCCGCTATCGCCTCACTCACGGACTGGCCGCCCGTCACCGGGGCGCGCTCGAGAGACTCAACGTCAGCGGCTTTCGCCTGCTCCGCGGCTGCGACGACCTCGCCTGCAAGCGCGATGAAACCGTCGGACTTCGCGACGAAGTCGGTCTCACAGTTGAGCTCCACCAGTGCCCCACCTGTCGATGCCACCAGTCCGGAGCGCGCGGTGCGCTCGGCACCACGCTTGGCGGCCTTGGCCGCTCCCTTCACCCGCAGCACCTCGACGGCCCTGTTGAAGTCGCCCGAGGCTTCCTCGAGGGCTCTCTTGGAATCCATCATCCCGGCGCCGGTTGCGTCGCGGAGCGACTTGACGTCTGCGGCAGTGATAGTCATGTCCATCCATTTCTTGAGTAGTAACTCGGGGAGCGCTTTGCGGGTCGAGACGGCGCCTCGTCGTACGAAGTGGAGAGCGAAGTCAGGACGCTGCGGTGTCGTCGGAGCTGACGCCGTTGGAGGCGTTGCTCTCCCCGACGCTGGCGTCGAAGCCGTCGAGCACGGGAGCAGCCGGGTCCCCCGGTGCGCCAACGGCACCTTCGGGCGCATCTGCCTCCGCAGCGACAGCGGCTGCCACTTGTGAGGCCGCATCCTCGTTCGAGACGGTCTCGCTCCCCATTGTCGCCGGTGGCTCCGCGTCGGTCTGTCCACCAAGCAGCTCGCGCTCCCATTCGGCCAGCGGTTCCTCAGCTCCCAGCTCCTCGCCCGCCACCTCGTCGCCACTCTTCGCCCCAGCGCGAGCCACCAGACCCTCAGCCACAGCATCGGCCACCACGCGGGTCAGCAGCGTCACCGAGCGGATGGCGTCGTCGTTACCCGGAATGGGAAAGTCCACCACATCCGGGTCGCAGTTGCTGTCGAGGATGGCGATGATCGGGATTCCTAGCTTGCGCGCCTCGTCCACGGCCAGGTGCTCCTTGTTGGTGTCCACAATCCACACCGCGGCCGGCACCCGACCCATGTCCCGGATTCCGCCCAACGTGCGGTCGAGCTTGTCTCGCTCGC